>WJLZ01000128.1 GCA_014728215.1 Chitinivibrionales bacterium | reverse complement strand
AATTTTTGTATCCTGAATCTCTTTTGTCTTCACCGGTGCCTTCACCACCACCGTGACATCATAGACCGGCCACTTTTCTTTGGGGGGCGGGGTATCCGGTTGAAGCGGTTTGCTTTGGATTTATAGTTGGATTAAAAAGCACACCTTTATAAAAATCACCGATTTGCAGAAATTATTTCCGCCTCTTCTTCCTGTTGATTATTTTATCGGTGCAACCTTATATCCTCTATTAAGGGGTTTTGTAGATCAGACCGACAGGTGCTGGTTAGAGTATACTGCAGATAAACAAAAGAAGTTCAGATGGTATTAAAATTAAAACAATCACTTCCCCGGGGAGTACTTTTTGATCTTGGAAATACCCTGTTGTTCGAAGAGTACTACCGTCCGGTGGATGGGGGTGCCGCTTTGCTGGAAATGATTCCCCATTCGCCGGAAATAACCCCCGAACGCCTTCAAAAGGAAGCGCGAAAGCTTGTTATTGATCTTGCTCCGCGAAGGAAAGAATCGTTAATCGAAATATCGTGGGCAACCTTTCATCGGCTGCTTCTGGGATTATTCAATCTGGAATTGCCGTCCAATATTCCTGATGCCGAGATCGCCTATTGGAACGCCGCTTCGAAAATGAGTCCTGCCCAGGGTGTAGAAACAATGCTGGACCGTCTTTGCGGAATGGGGATACGATGCGGGGTTGTCAGTAATTCGATTTTCAGTAGCAATGCTCTGAGCTGGATACTGCAACAGCATCACCTTCACCACTACTTCGAATTTGTTATATCGAGTGCCGATATCGGTATCCGCAAGCCTCACCCCCTGATCTTTGCTCTTGCCGCAACCAGGCTCGATATGTCCTACGAGGAAATCTGGTATATCGGCGACAGGATCCTACTTGATGTTTGGGGGAGTAGTAGCGCCGGAATGACCGGGGTATGGTATAATCCCCGGCGAACAATTACAGATGAAATGCAGCCTGAAATCGAACTGGTATCCTGGACGGAATTATGCGATCTGCTCAAAAAATAATTGTCTGTTTTATCGGTGCGACTGTACCACTTTACCTTATCGCCGCCACCACGACCATCCGGATATATCGATATGATGAAAATTACCGATCTCGATACGACCCGGATAATCGATTGTCAGGCACCTGCCGACGACAACGAATGGGGAGTACGGATAAAGACGGACAATGATTATGAATGGATCTTTGTAGTCCAATAAAAATAACATTCACAAGGAATTTGGTGTTGTATGAAAATCGAATCGAAGTCCCTCGCTTTATCGATTGTTTCGGCAATCATCGGCGGGGCTGTTTCCGTTGTAATCGGGCGGCTTCTGGATATAGGCCTCTTTTTGAGTATTTCGGGGGTCTCGGTGGTGGTTGTGGGGACCGCCTGTGTCGGAATGCTTTTTGTAAAGGGGCGGAAGAATATAAAGACCAACAACGGTATTGTCCCGATAACGGCAATGTATTCCCCGGAGCGTCTTCCCGGTGAAGTTTTCATGGCAGAGCTTCTGGAACTCCCGGTAATTATCAGCAAAGATCGCGAGAGCACCACCATCGAAATAAACAGAAAAAACGTTAAGGACCTGGTCGTCTCCAATGCGGGGAAAACAGCGCTGGCCGAAAAGTATGCCAAGACAAACGATAATAATTACCGTTCCCTCGACCGGAAAATTCATCGTTTTATTTCAGATCCCGAGAGCATCGGAAAGGAAATTGTCCCCCTCAAGGCCGATTTCCGCTTACGATGGGCCTCGGGCGGCGTTCTTTCGATTGTTACCTTTCGGGGGAAAAACTGGATACCGCTTTTTTTCAGGGATATCAAGCCCTACGGGTGGAATGTAGCGCTGGGGTCGTCGGAACGCCATTTCGATAAACAAAACCGGCTTGTAAACAATTTAAATCACGAATTAATGTCACCGGAACGGTTTATCTGCAGAGAATTTCTTGAAGAAACACTGGTGATACAAGAGAGGGCGAAACCGGGAGAAAACACGGCATACAAGATGATAATGCCCTATGGTATTATTCAGGAAGATGAGCAGAACAGGCGGGATTTCAAGGCCGGTCATGTGGAGCTGCGGGAGCAGTATGACAGTATGCGGATCCACACCTTTCCCGATATCCGAATAAAGGCTCAGTCAATCAACTCCGGTATGGTAATCAAAATTCTCCCGTCAAGTGATACCGAAGATGCTGTTGAGCAGAGTGAAGTTCTTGTCTGCTTTAATCTTCTCGAAACCGGTATCGAGGTCGTTAAGTTGCTCAAGTATACGATTGGTGATGATGATGAAATACTCGATGGTGAAATACTCGACCGGTACAATGGAAGAGAACGGATCAGAGAGTTGACCCGCATGCCGGTAGGACTTCTTTCCTGTGAATTTCTCAATCAAATGTTCTCAAAGGGGTGTGACCATTGCAGGTATACACCGGGGATACAGCCGTCCGTTGAGATTCCCGATAGCATACCATCGGAACATATTCACCTATTCGAGTGGGATGTTAAAAAACGGTTTGCCGTCGTCCATGGAGACGAAAAAGGGGAGGGGAGTGAAAAGGAGCGTTACCGGGAATGGTATGATAAATTCGGGGAAAACTTTTTTGATTCCTCATGCAAAATCTCTACAGCGAACCCATCGAGGCTCTTTACTCCTGCAACGGCGAAGATTTTACATCTGTTTTTTTCTTGCACCGAGCCCCGGGTATGGCAGGTGCCCGAAAAAAGGGGGTGATTATAAAAAGTTCGTGATTGCCGGAAATTTATTTATATTTAAATGAGGGAGTGGTATACTACCCGATGTGCACTGAAGAATTGGTATAGGAAAAAATATTTGCCTGTTCGGTGGCGATTATTCGGGACATTCACTTTTTCAGATAGGCCTGTTCTAATGATAATAGAAAAAGCGATAGTTGTAAAAAACGCAGTAGTAGTGGCGACATCTGTTCTGTTGATAAGTGTTGCCCTCTCAGGGGCCCAGAGCAACGAGTCGGCAGAGGGATATAAAAACTGGGAGTCATTATGGCAGGAGCGGGTGGAAGCGCTCGAATCGATACTTGGCGCCCATGAGGATGTTTATCCTGCAACCCTTCCGCTGTATCTCGGGGGAACATCCGATATAATCAGTTTT
>WJLZ01000127.1 GCA_014728215.1 Chitinivibrionales bacterium | reverse complement strand
CATCATTATACGAATACGAACCACGAGCTGCATTGAAAACAACCTTTTCGGGCAGAGGAACAACCTTAGAAAGCCTCTGCTTAGCTGAATTGTTTTCTTTGGCTTTGATGACCTCTAAAATAATAGGCCTCCCGGTAATTTGAGTAATTGTCAAATGTTGTGTATATGACATATCCAGATTTTATAGTTACGCTGCTTTTTCCAATAGCTCTCCGTCAACAAATTTTGCACCATTCAACACTAATGGAATCAGGTTATAACCCCACATCCTTTGCCACCGCTTTGATGCCATTTGTATCAGCTTAAATATCATCATGAATGTTGTTTCCTCTGTACCATGCCCTCGCGTTGATACGCTTCTTAGCCGTACTGTGGCAAACGTTGATTCTATCGGATTTGTTGTCCGTATATGCTTCCAGTGTTTTGCCGGATAACTGTAGAATGTTAAAAGATGTCCTTTGTCTTTCTCGAGACATTGAGATGCTTTGGGATATTTATCCTTAAACCGGTCAAGGAATCTATTGAACGCCATTTCAGCATCTTCACGACACTCTGACATATAGATTTCCTTAAGCATCTTATGTGCCTTTGAACGAAGTGATTTCGGTAGTTTGTCAAGGATGTTTACTGTCTTGTGTACCCAGCATCTTTGGCATTCTGTTTCTGGAAATATCTTTTGCACTGCGGCCCAGAACCCCAAAGCACCATCGCCGATTGCAAGGGCTGGAGATTGCATACCTCTATCACGCAAATCCCGCAGGAGTGTTTTCCAGGATTCTTCACTTTCCCGGTAACCGCTTTCTACGGCAATAAGCTCTTTATGCCCTTCTTCAGTAGCACCGATAACAACAAGAGTGCACAGACGATTATCGCTGAATCTGACGTTTGTATAAATGCCATCAACCCATACGTAACAATAACGCGTGTTAGAGAGGTCTCGGTTTTTCCATTCATCAAATTCATGTTTCCAATGGGATTTCATGCGACTGACGTTTGTGGCAGACAAACCAGACACGGAATCACCAAGTAATTTTTCTAATGCGGAAAACATGTTATTCGTAGAAATGCCTTTAAGATATAAAATCGGTATGGCTTCATCGATTTTGGGATTCCTCCGCATATACTTCGGAAGAATGCTGCTACTATAATTTTCAATACCTTTGTTACGAACTCTGGTACGAGGAACCTTGACTTTAATCTGCCCGTCTCCGATAGTGATTGTGCGTTCCTTATTATATCCATTTCTAACAATTTGAGGCGAACCATCAACTGATATACATGTGCAATTAACCTGATCCATATACGACTTTATTTCCGCTTGTAATGCTACCTTGAGCATCTGTTCTGCTCCAATACGTGCAATGTCACTGAGAGACATAGTTGAAAATTCTTTTGATTGTGAAGCGGTGAAAGTATTTTCTTTCATGGCATATCCTTTCAATGAAGTTTCAGTAAATGTTGTAATTTAAAGATACTTCTGGATATGCCATTTTTATATTAACTCATACACAACATTTGAAAATATCTCCAATCCAGAGAGTGTCCGAATCTTTATGTCCGGAAATTATTGAATCATATGCCTCCCTGCAAAAATAAAGCGAATCAGCGCCTTTACCGAAAGCACTAATTAAATCATCATTCCCTGATATGAATATCTTTATGCCCAGATCAGAACACAAAGGGCTGACAATGTATAAGAAACATGCCGCTGATAAGACAATGAACTTTTTCAAAATATGCCTCTTTATAAAAATAGGTTTAATTAACCATTTTATATCAATTGATTCGTAAAATGAATCAATTAATTAATTTTAAGCCCCATCATCTCTGAACACAATATATTTGCTTTTTATTGCTTCGAGAAATCTTACTTAATCAAGGGCGCTGGAATAATTTCTTCAGCATTTTGCATGTTTAAGCGGAGAAGAACATTTCCCGAGTGTCGCGGCCTGATTGAAAAATCGTTTTTTAGAATTTTTTCATTTTCTTTATCCGGATATACCCTCCGTAAATTCCTTCCATGAAGATCATACACCTCGATTGACTTTATCCCCTTGTTGGCGGGTAACTGGATACGATAAACCGCCCCTGAACGCTGCAATTTTATTTTCTGTTCCTGTTTTACACGACGGACGTTGCTATTGCCCGATATTCCCGGTATGCTTGTGAGATCAAGCTTGAAAATACTGCTCCCCTGTGTGCCGGCAAAAAGCGTATTATTTTGAATGGTCATTGAGAGAACTCCATAATTCCATAACCCTTCATTGAACGGTTCCCAGGTTTTCGCGCTGTCAGACGACATAAACACGCCGCCGCCAAGCGTTCCGGCAAATACCAGACCGTTCCATGTTGCAAGAGCTTTAACTCGAGGAAGGCCCATATACGGCTCCTCCCAGGTATCGCCGTTATCCAGTGAGCGGCAAACGCCTTTGGTATACCTGTTAACATACACAACATCACCCTCGGCAGCGCATGCGACGAATCGCGTGGTCTCATCAGTTAATTTTGATATCCATGTACTGCCGCTGTCGTCGGATATATAAAATTCATATCCGGTCAAAAAGAGGCGCCCATTATTTTCAATAATTGTCCTGAAGCCCTCCTGAGAGCGGAGTCCGGTTGTGCACGCCTGCCAGGTGGTATCACCGTCCCGTTTTCTGTATACACGGCCGCGCTCCGAAGCGGCAAATACATACGTTCCAATCGATCCGAATCCGCGGATACCAACTGTATCACCCATGCCGTCATTCATTGTGCTCCAACCGGTGTCTATTTCCATGTTCCTGTGGAAAATACCGCCATTTGCGTCAAGGTAAAGATCGTTTCCCTTAACATGGCAGGCTTGTGACCTGATATGATTTTCAAATAATTCTTTTTCATGCACAGTCTGCCAGGTTTTTCCTGAATCGATCGATAAAAATGAAGCATAATGGTAGGTCGTAGCTAAAAGTGTATTATTATTTGAGCTTAATGATTGGATAGTATGGCTATATAATTTATTATTTCTTGAAGCAATTGTATTGTTGGACAAATTATAAAAATAAATACCAGGGCCGTGTCCTGCCAGAAGGAATTTTTCATTATTTACGGCTAAAATATTTATTATATCAAGATTATCATTTAATTTGTTCCAAAGGTTTGCAGTGTCTTCAGATAAATATAAAGCGTCATGATTATCATATAATAGAAAACCATTGAAAGAGAAAATATACGAAGCAGCAGTATATTCAGATATTCCATCATCCGATTTTTGCCATGATTCACCAAAATCAGTCGAACGATAAACGTTATCCATATATGTGCCGGCAAAGAGTATTGTATCTACTACGGCAAGAGAATACACTTTTTTGTCTTGCAAACCGTTATTAATTATTTCCCAGGTAAGACCTTTATCTCTGGAACGCATTACGCCGTTATACTTGCTCCCTGAAAAATAATAATCACTAATCTTTTCAAAATCACTGAAAAAATAGAAACGCGGGAAATCCGGTTCAATGCTCAAATTTGTCCATGTTTTTCCATTATCCTCTGACCGAAGAAGTGACATCTGAGTTCCAGCAAACAAAATGCCGTCCAGTAAGGCCAGGGCCCCAACGTCATTATCAAGAGACATCGTATCAAAATAAATGTTCTCCCATGTCTCTCCTTTGTCATGCGACATTAGAATACCGTTGTACCATGTTCCTCCGTATAGCGTATCACCTTTGCAGACAATGTCATTGAAACTCAAGCTGTAAGTTTCGGGCGAATGACGCCAGGTCGCTCCGCTGTCGTCCGACATGAATACACCACCCCTGTAGGTACCGGCAAAAAACCTTCCGTTACTCGCGGAAAGGCATAAAACATAACCGCCGCAAGGGCCGCCTGCAGGTTCCCACGTTTGTGAAAAGGAGAGAGAAACCAGCAAAAGCAGGAGCGCCATTGATGTATTCTGCATAAAAATCCTCCAGAAAAATGGCCGTGGAGGTTTCAATCTCCTCCACAGCCTGATAATACAAAATTACTTTTTCTTGGTAAATGAAAGAATGGCTATTCCAGCATTTTTTATTTCACTATCGATATATTCATCATATCTTTGTGCACCAAATACTTGACGAGCTTCATGAAAATTACCTTTGAAGCCGCTGGATTTCATCCATTCGTATAATTCATCATCGCCAACACCTTCGATAATATCCTGCTGCATGCTGCCTGTGGCCGCATTTGCCAGATACACAGCTTCGGGCCCCTCAAAGGAAGTTACTTTCGTACTCCCATCAAGAATGTTTCGTAGTCTTGCTATTCCGGCGCCCTTTCTTTTAAAATAATTCTCATAGATCATTTCAGATGCTTCAGAGAGACTCTTCCCTTTTATTGTACCGATTTTCAAGCCGGCGTGCATCATATTATCCCTTACAAACTTATCGATTGCACGTTCACGCACATTTTGCTTTATTTCGATTTTCCCCTCTCCGGCTTGTTCCGACAAAAGCTTTCCTTCGGTGGCTTTTTCTGCCAGAATATCAAGAATTTCCTCCCGTGTGTGCTTTCTCTTCGCATAGGGCATTACCGAACCGGTGTAATTATTCTCTATCCATACATTAAGCTCCGAACCATTTAGAAAACAGGCGCCGTTTTTTTCGGCAATTACTTTGTCCGGAGAAACCAGCAATTCATGACAAGTGTATACCCAGGTATCCATGGATGGTTCATAGCCGTTTTCCTTCCGGATCCTGTATGATTCACTGTTTTGTACCAGTTCCCAGAATGCCTTTTCATCGACAAAGGTAACCGATACAATTTTTTCAGCCATTTCGGTGAGCCATCGTTCAAAAAGACTTTTCCGCAACAGAGCGTCTTTTTTCGCTGCATGCGGCAGTGCCGGATCATTAATGGCAATATTATCATCATCAAAAGAAGCGCCAAACACATCCTGATATACTTGTTTTTCTCCATTTCCTCCAGGAAGCTTTCTGATCTGGGTTAATCTTTTTATCGCCTCGGCTCTTTTAATTTTAATTACCGCCAACATGGGATCCTGATTTGCATTATCCAGCTTTTGAGCAATTTCATCTCTGGATAGTTCGAGGTCACCAATTATGACTATTGGTCCCTGAGCAAAAACGCCAATAGATAAGAACGCCGTCCAGAATAATATTGTTTTTAATGATAAACATTTCATAATAAAATTCCTTTCTGATATTCTTTCTGATATTTTATGCTTGATTAAATTATTCGGTAATGCCGGCCCAGTTCATATCATAGCTGTCGGGCATATTGTCCTTATTGTAGCCGTATTTCTTAAAAAAGGAACAATACTTATCATCATATGCCCCAATTCCTATTACAGGCGGACCCCATAAGTCATAGCCAAGAACATTGATTCCGTATGGTTTTTCCTTTGTGCATCCATAATTGTGTTTTTCATAAACCCATGCATAGTTATACTCATCGGTACACAAATATGCGACACAGTGGAGGTTTTTTCCGACATTGATCTCACTTCCAGAAGAGCCTATGCCCATTTCATGTGGTTCCGGATCATTTTGAACAATAGGATCTTCGGCTAATCGAATAACATCAAATGAATTCAGCAAATTTTCCGGTTGCGGCGAAGGTGCAGCTCCAGTCCTGTGCCCTTTAAATACTGCACGCTGATTACCATCACCCACATCCGGATCAAGATCGTCATCAATACAATATTCATTATAATAATATTGACCATAGTACAAATAATACTTCCCGCCGTCAACATAAATGTGCGGAAACCTGTATCTATCCGAAGGCGCCCCTCCCGGAAAATCATATTCATATTTTTCCGCCCATTCATAATCCATGGCGAGATAATCGGCGGTTCCCCAGCAATTGGCATGAATGTCGGTACAGGTTGTGAAATCGTTTTCAGCATATCTGCCTTCCATATAAACTGAACGCCACTTTAGTTGAGTTATAGGATCAGATTCCCAGGGATACCAATAACTATTATAATAATCGTTCGGGTGGTTGACCATTCTGTTGCGATCATATTCAAGCTTTGATTCAACATAATCTACTACTTCCTGAGGTATATCTTGAAGGCCAAGCGTATTATCCGCACGAATAAGTGATGCTATAATGTCAGCATCAATGTAGCGATATTGCCATTGACCATACATGTAAACTGCACCATACCATGGTCCCGTATTTACATAGTATTCAATATGGCCCCTCCATTTGTTGTACCAGGTCTCTACCCCACTCGTAACAGAAGCATATCGGGTACTTATGGCAATCTCGCCCTCAGATAATAATTGAAACCAGCCATAGCTGTTAAAATATGGCCTGACAGCCTGGCTTTGAAATGTCATTAATAGCGCGAATGCAAAAATCGATACTATATATTTCCGCATAATAGACTCCTTATGAAAGAACTTAATTTATTCCATATTTAATGCAAGTTTTTGGTGGATTTAAAGTATTTTAGTTATGGTGTTAATAAAATGCCGGATGAGGGAGTATTGTGCTCGTCCGCCAATGAGCCAATTACTCCCTCTATTTATATACCCATTCTTTTAAGCCCATGCTATAACCTCCTTTCTATGGTACCAAAACGTTTATGCGGTATTGGAAAATGTACAATGTTGTAATGTGCTGCGAATGGATATCATAAATCGGCTCTGACGTTCCACTCACGACGTCAGCACGATTTGATTATTGTAGCGAAAGTTTCGATAGAAAATCAATCACATCCTTCTCAGCCTTATCCTTGATCTATGAATCTAAAGATAGAGACTTATTG
>WJLZ01000126.1 GCA_014728215.1 Chitinivibrionales bacterium | reverse complement strand
TTCCTACCAGGGTTTAAGGGCATGGAATGCCCTTCAATTTGAGCCATCGCAGTTAAGAGTCTGCAAATGGTATGTCAATAGCATGGAATATGAAGTTAGCTTCTTTAGCCGGCAAAAGAGGTTATCGACAATCTGCCCGAAAAAACGCAGGCGAAAGAGTGCGACACAATCGATATGCTCAAGGAGTTCGGTTACCGGCTCAAGGAACGGTGGTCGAAGAGGCTTCGGAATGCCGAGGGAATGAATGGGCAAAAATCAGTGCGCCGTTCTGCCGGGTGGTAAGCGATACCGTGTGTCTTTTAGAGATCGATTTCCGGGGATGTCGTTGACTCATTTTCTTTTTCATCCCGACATTTTCAATAATTAAGCGCGAATTAAAACGGGTCGGACCATGTAAAACCGCATTTCCTCCTCCCAATCGCCGATTTCGGGAAATTCTAACCGCTTAAGCACTTCTTAGCGCCCTGTTTTGCCCATCATTTTGGGGGTTCTAAGAAAATAACCATGCGCTCGACGGGGTTTTTAAGCGCTTTAGCAAGCCGGGCAGATAGAATTTACTATTTATATCAGAACCCTCTTTTCAGACATGTACAATTTTCAGATCACCCGCCCAGTACGCTTGGGTGAAATCCGCCGATCAAGCGATAAATCGATTGCCAGCCCTGTTCAGTTAATCAATGATTGTGTAAAAGTATTTCGTGAATACCGAATCGCCTTTTGCCGGGCTCGGAAGCTCACATACGCAAAAAAATATAAAAAATTCAACTAAGTTATTCATATGCTGGATGTTAAGCAATTCATGCATTAAGCGTTTAAAAAATCATTCATTATAATGTAATATAAATGTAACAAGAATTAGCTGAATAAATATTATAATAGTGAGTTATAATACATTATATTGATCGGAGATTCAGCACCTTCACTCTGCTACAGTTCAATATATGCGTCATATGCGTCAAAATAACTACCCTTTGTTATTAAAATTTCTAATCCCGATCATATGCCTTATTACCGGTGTTATTGCCCAACCCACCAGGATCATGCCGATCGGCAATTCAATCACCGAAGGCGATGGTGGCGATGCAACCTATCGTTACTTTTTATGGCACCTGCTCATCGACAACGGCTATGATGTCGATTTTGTGGGGACAAAGTATGGCACCAAAGATGGGCCGTCACCCTATGATTTCGATCAGGACCACCAGGGCACATGGGGAATTCGGTCGGATGAGGTTTTAACACAAATTGGCGATTGGGCACGGGCGACTAATCCGGATATGGCACTCATCCATCTGGGGACCAACGATATCGGTTATGATAACGATATCCACGGAGAAACCGCAGAGACCTGCGCCCATAAGACTTCTCTTGAACTGATGAACATTATCGACACCCTCAGAAGTGTCAATTCGGATATCGTTGTGTTCTTAGCGCAGATAATCCCTGCCTATTTTGATGACTGGGTGCGGGTATTGAATGATTCCATTGGCTTCTATGGAAACGCAAAGAGCATTGCCCGGTCACCGGTGATTATTGTCGATCAGTACAATGCCCTCGAGTATATTGTTGCACCCGACGGTGATTACAAAGACGGCCTCCATCCTAATCTTAACGGACAGGAAAAGATGGCCAACACCTGGTTTGCGGCTGTCGAGAGTTACCATACTATCAATCCCCGCATTATTCCGATGGGGGGCGCCTTTGTCGATTCGGTAACGGTAACATGCTCTACTTCCGCTCAAAACGCATCGCTCTATTATACTCTCGACGGAAGCGTGCCCACGACTGATGATTCGCTCTATCAGGCGCCCTTTTACCTCGAAGGCGATACTTCTCTGGAACTGGCAGTCCGCACCTTTCTTGATGACGGGAGCGATACCAGTTTGACGACGATGGCTTCCTTTGTGGTAACCCCGGATCTGACACCTCCCGGAATTCTTTCGGTCTCCGCTTTAAATGTCCATGAAGTCCTGGTGGAATTCAGTGAAGAAATTACCCGGCCAAGCGGTGAAGATATATCGAACTACGAGATCGATAATTTTGTCTCGGTAAGCGGTGCGGTTATGCAGGATGATTCCCAAAGTGTGATTCTGACAACCGGTTCGCTGATTCCGGATGTGTCCTATAGTCTCACGGTCAATGACATTCGAGACCGTTCCATAGCAGGAAACGTGATAACACCGAATTCCCAGGCGTCCTTTATCCTTGAATCCGCAACCGCGGGAACCTTTATCGAGGAAAACGGTATCTGTGTCATGGAGGCGGAGCATTATACCGAACTCAATCAGCGTGCCGACGAGGTGGTCTGGGTAGAAAGCACGCTGGTTTCCGGCTATGAAGGTGACGGCTATATGGTCGTGCCGAATAACACAGCTCCCGACAACAGCTCCTGGGACAATGCCTGCGAAGTGGCATACGATGTTCAAATCAGCACTCCCGGTACCTACTCTATCGCCGTACGGATGCTGGCACTCAATGGGTATGATAATTCCGCCCGGGTTGGGGGCAATGGAACGGTGATTAACGAGAAGACCTTCTGGGAAGGGAGTTCGAACTGGATCTGGTTTAACGATGGCCAGACTCTGGGAGATTTGAGTGCGGGTATTCACCGGATAAATATCCGGAGACGTGAGGATGGCTGGAAGTTTGATCGCCTGGCCATTGCCCTCGATCAAGCGGACCTGCCCGGCCACCGCTCTCTGGAGGGGGGACCGGCTGAAAGTCAACAAATTTCAAATTCGGAACCTGCACCGCAGATTGATTTTGCTCTTTCCCGCAGGCATGGGCGCGTTCCACTCACCGTCTCTTTTTCGGTATCCAATTCAGGAGGGACGGTCGATTCCTGGCTATGGGATTTCGGTGATGGACAAACGAGCACCGGCATGAACCCGGTGCATACCTATGCCGCAACCGATACCTATTCTGTTTCCCTGATTGCCCAGGGGCCGGGAGGAACCGATCAGGAAATAAAAACCGATCTCATTGTCTGCGATACCCTCTGGCGGATAATGCCGCTCGGTGATTCGAATACCAGGGGCAAATACGGTTATACTTACCGAGCGATAATCAGACAGCGTATCCATGACACCCTCGGTATTGCCATGGACTTTGTGGGTACCGATACAACTGTCGGCGGTTCCCATGGTCCCGGGCCGAATATCGGAACTTCCTATACTGAAGACCAGATGATTGAACACGGCTATGATCTCGAACATGAGGGATGGGGTGGGTATACAATCAACGATATTCGGAATAATATCGACACCTGGTTTGCTGCATCACCACCCGACATTATCATGCTCATGATCGGCACGAACGATATAAACGCATCAATATCCATGAGCACAATGGTAAACAGCCTGGATTTACTGGTTGACGAAATCCTCGCTCGTCCGGTGTTTACGCCTGCGACACATCTGTTTCTTGCCACTGTACCGCCGTGTCAGAATGACGGGCTCAATGCCGAGGCAGTCGAACTCAATTCATACATTCCGGGGATTGTCTCCGACCGGCAGGCACTGGGGCATTCTGTTCATTTTGTCGATGCCTACAATGCCATGGACCGGGTAACCGACCTTGCAGACAACCTCCAGCCGGATAGTGCGGGTTATGCAAAAATCGGTATGGCGTTTTATGGAGCCATGCTCCCTGTTGTCACCGGGGGAAATCAGGCCCCGGAACTGGCCGCTATCGGGAATAAAACCCTTTCAGAAGGAGTATCGGCGCATTTCTCTGTCTCGGCAACCGACCCCGACAATGACGCTGTTCAGCTTAGCACCGGTGCGCTTCCTTCAGGAGCATATTTTTTTGACAACGGCGACGGCACCGGGGATTTCTACTGGACACCTGACTATACGCAATCGGGATCGTATCCCATTACTTTCTATGCCTCTGACGCTTCTTCGTCGGACAGCGAGCAGATAACCATAACGGTCGGCAATGTGCCGGGAAACAATGTCTCGATCGGGGAAATATCCTCAGAAGCCACTGTCTTCCTTTATGGAACAAGCGGCTGGATCGGCGCACAGAAACTCGATCAGGGCGGAACCATTCCGGATGTCTCCCCCGGATATCATATGCTTGTTGTATCGCAGCCCGGCAAAAGGACCGAGTATATCCCCCTGTTTATCAGCGGCAACGACACGACACTCTCATTAGCCTTGAAAGACCTGGTCGATCTGTCGTTTGCAGAAAAAGAGACCTTGACAACCGGTGGGGTCCCGCTTTCGGTCGGCGAGTACTGTTCGGCTGTTTTCGAAGATATCGATCGTGACGGCGATCTCGATTTGCTTTCGGCGCTCAAATCGGGGGTAGTTAGATACTACCTGAATGATGGCGCCGATCTTCTCTTTTACACTGATATCGATCTCGCAATCGCAAATGTTCAATGCATCCGCACAGCAGACTGGAACAATGACAACAGGCCGGACATTCTCTCCGGTGATAGAGCAGGATCGATCAGGGTTCATTACAACTACGGACCGCTGCTTTTTTCACCCGGCGAGCTGATTTTTGAAGTGGGCGCGGAGCTGACCGGTTTTGATATCACCGATATTCACGCCGATAATGTTCCCGATTTTATTTGCGGTTATGCCAACGGGGAAATCAAGACTGTGGTTTACAATGGCCTTTCGTGGGAGTCGCCGGCAAATCTCCTCCTGCATGGCGGCGGAATAATCACCGCATCAGACAGCGTATCGCCGATGGTAATGGAATTGACAGGAGATATATATCCCGATATGGTGGTCATATCGGAAACCGATACCGCAGTCTGGTATGAGCAGCTTCCGGACGGCGCCTGTATTTTCCGGGGTCCGGTCAACAGCGCGGGACAGGCGTTGACGCTTGCCGGGAGAGGGGCTGCTTCATGGATATACGGTGCACCGGGCGAATTTCCCTCACTGGTGCTTACTGAGAACAGCGGGACCGTCTGCAGAATACCTCCGCTCCTGAGGGGGGATATCGATAAAGACGGTATTGTCGGTGCAGCCGACTTGTCGATACTTGGAGATGCATGGGGTGCAACGCCCGACACTTGGAACCAGGCACAGAAAGAATGCAATCTCGATTTAAAATATAATGCTGTTAATAAGCAAGTTATTGATATTATGGACCTTAGGATTCTCGGTGATTGCTGGGAGCATGCACGATAAAAATAAAATGAATTTTTAGAAGAAAAAAGCGGTTTTATTCGTTATATTATACAAATCTTATCTATGCAAGAAAATTCCCACCGATTACTCACCGTTAAATTCCTGCCGGTTTTTGCCCTTGGCATCCTCCTGCTTTCTGTGACATTTACATCAGCGTATGCCCTTGCTGATCATGATACTGCAATTTTTCGCATCGAGCCGGTCAACGATGCCCCCGCTTTTACAATGGGGCAGAAAGTTTCATGCGCCGAAGATGCCCGCCTGGTAACTGTTGATGGCTGGGCTACCGGTGTAATTGCCGGTCCTGCAAACGAATTTGGGCAGACAATGAATTTCGAACTCACTACAGATGATCCTGTGTTTTTTTTCCAGCAGCCATCAGTAGATATTTCAACCGGGGACCTGACCTTTTCTCCGGCCGCTAATGCATTCGGGGATGTTAGTATTACTGTAATCCTGCGGGACAATGGCGGTACTGCCCATAGCGGCATCGACAGCACGCAGCCCCAAACATTTACAATTACAATTACTCCGGTCAATGATCCGCCGGTGATACAGCCGGTTGCCGATCGGGTTATCGATGAAGGCTCTGAACTCTCGTTTGCAGTTGAAGCCGGCGATATCGACGGCACAGTTCCTTCGCTTGTTGCTCAGAACCTCCCGATGGGAGCGGTTTTTATCGATAGCGGTAATGGCAACGGTGGTTTTTTCTGGACTCCCGAATTCGACAAGAGCGGCATCTGGAATCTCACTTTCACTGCCGATGATGGCTTGCTTTCCGACAGCGATCCCATGACAATCACGGTCAATGATGCTGCGAAGGGGAGTATCAGCCTGACCGGGGTGAGCAGCGAAACCGGAGTCTACCTGTATGCATCGAGTGGATGGTATGGTGAGAAGGTCCGTGATGGTTCCGGGGTGATTGCGGATATCGATCCCGGAAATTATCTCATGTCGATTGCCGAAATCGGCAAGCGGAGGGAGTGTGTGCCGGTTACGGTTGGGGCGAATCAGTCAAGCGATATTGCTGTCGGTTTGCGTGCATCTGTTGCCGTGCAACTTGAAACTCCCACCGCGCTGCAATCGAACGGCTTGCCGCTCAATGCCGGGCAGTTTATCAGCGCAGCCATGGGAGATTTCGATAAGGATGACGATCTCGATCTCATGTTTGGAAAAAACAGCGGAATAGTTGACTATTATGAGAATGCAGATGATAATTGCATTCTGGAGCAATCGTTCGATCTTGGCACCACAGGGCTTCAGTGCATCCGGATCGGGGACATGAATAATGATAACCGGCTTGATATTATTGCCGGTTGGAGCACCGGAGCGATTGCTTATTATCCCGGTGGAGCAGGCTTTACTTTCGGCGCAAGTATCGGGCTCTATTCCGCCGCAACCGGTCTGAGCGGTTTTGACCTGCTTGATTTTGATAATGACAACAACCCCGATTATGTTCTCGGGTATACAGACGGCACAATCGAAATTGCGCAATCGCTCAATGGAACGTTTGTCCCGCAACTGGCCGGAGGCGGCAATATTACTGTTGCTTCGTATGCCGCACCACTGGCAATCGATAGCGACGGCGATACCGATGATGACCTTTGCGTCGCCGATGGTTCGGGGAATGTAACTTTGTTTGTTCAAGGACATGACGGCACGTTTCGATCTGCGGGCGGGGTGAATGCCGGAGGTCAACCACTGGTATGTTCCGGAAGGGGAGCGATATCGTCGGTGTATGGGCCTGTCAACGAGTTCATTTCGCTACTACTCGCCGATAACAGCGGCGCGGCCGTGAAAGCCGCCGGGTCCCTCAGGGGAGATTTTGTTGTGGATGGTAATAACAGGATTGATTCATACGACCTCGATGCTTTTGGCGATGCCTGGGAAACTTCCGAAACCGACGGCAATTGGAACTAGAACTATAATCTCGATCTTTCAAACCACGGATCGGGTACGCATACTATCGATGCAATGGATCTCAGGACTTTTGGTGATTGTTACGGAAATGAGAAATAAGAGTTTAAAAGAAATACAAAATTCACGTACCGGCAAGATTGCTTTCAATTGTCTGCTGGTACTGGTTATGCTCGTTTGTGCAGCCGGTCATTCCTTCGCATCGGACAGGCCGGTGAGAATCATGCCGATCGGAAGCTCCAGCACCCATGCCCAGTTTGTAACGTATACCTATCGTTATTTCCTGTATCATATGTTGACAGGCGGTGGGGTCGGTTTCGATTTTGTCGGCAGCCATGATACATTGTATTGTTCGCCAACACCCCTGGATTCATTGCCGGATCCTGAGCATGAAGGCCACTGGCACTGGGGTACCGAAGCCTTTTTTCCGTATATCGGCACGTGGGCCCGTGCAACACAACCCGATATCGCACTCATTCACCTGGGATTTGTGGATCTGCTCGCAGACCGGTACGATGCCGATAATACTGCTGCAGAAATCGGGCAACTGATCGATTCGTTACGGTCGGTCAATCCGGTGATTGTCGTGCTCCTGGCGCAGATCATTCCCATGCCATCACCCTACGATCCGTCAACACTGAATACCAGGATTGCTTCACTGGCATCGGCCAAAACAACGGTCAATTCACCGGTAATCCTCATCGACCAGAACAGCGATATGGTGCATCCTGACGATTACGCTCCCTGCGGGAGTGTCACCGATTCTTCGGGAGCCCATAAAATGGCCGGTCGGTGGTATAATGGTCTTGTCCCGGTACTCAACGAAACAACGCCCCGTATTGCCGTTACATCTCCGGTCGATGGCGGGATCGTTTCTCCCGGAGTGAACATTCCGGTAACGACGGTTGTTTTTTCTCAGAATACTATTAACAAAGTAGCGTTTTATCTCGACGGATCAAAACTTGGCGAAGACAGCGAAGCACCCTATGAATGGCTCATAACGGGTCTTTCGGCGGGCAATTATGCAATCACGGCCAAAGCAATCGATATCAACCTCAATGAAGGAATTTCCGAATCGGTGACGATCGAAGTGGGCAATCTGCCACCTGAGGTTACGATTCTCTCGCCGCTTGATCGTAGCTGGTATACCGCTCCTGCCGATATCACACTCACTGCAGAAGCAATCGACAGTGACGGCTCCATAGCATATATCGAGCTCTATGAGGGATCCACACTCCTGGATCAGGTTTCTACCGAACCGTACTCGCATTCACTGACCGGGCTCACTCCGGGAACCTATACCTATGCCGCCCGGGCTATTGACAACGAGGGTAGATCGGCGGTGTCCGACAGCGTGCTGGTCCGGGTGCTGGAACAAGGATTGTATCCTTTTTTGGAGACTGATGGAACCTGCATAATGGAGGCGGAGAATTGTTCGTATCTGAATGCGCGCAATGATGATACTCAATGGGCGCAGTGGGCCGATCCTGCCTGCGGAAACGGCGCTTATATGCTCGCCGGGAATTCATCACTTGGGAGCGGCACGCAGGATTTCGGATGCGAAATGGTTTTCGAGGTTTACATTACCACTCCCGGCTATTATTTCCTGGCCGCACGCCGGAAAGCTCCGACCTCAAGTCATGATTCAGCGTTGCTTGGTATCGATGGCAAACCCTATGGAAGCCGTATAATCGAATGGGTATCAACCGATTGGGCATGGTGTCAATCGTATTCGATCGGATATCTGTCGGCAGGCATTCATTCGGTCCATATCAGGCGGCGCGAGGACGGCCTTGGCATTGACAAGATAATGATCGCTCGAACCGTTTCGGATCTGCCGCAAAACGGGTCGGTGGAAATTGGAGGAGTTCAAAGCCCGTATATGACCGGACAGGATCCTGTCGCTCATGCCGGTGATGACCGCACGGTCGACCTCAATACCCCTGTTACTCTGGATGGGAGCCTGTCTGTCGATCCGCAACCGCTCAGCTATTCCTGGTCGCAAATCAGCGGACCAGCCGTGTCCCTTACCGGCGCTCATACTGCCCAGCCGGCTTTCACTGCCGACCGGCATGGACGGTATGTTTTTCAGCTCGAGGTTAACGATGGGAACGCTGCTGATACTGATACGGTAGCGGTGAATGTCCGGGTGTCGGTTGTTGAAGGAACCGAATCGGCCGATTTTCTCGTTCCCACCCTCAATACCAGCTATTACATTCTCTGGGCCGACAGCAGTCAGAATGCAACCTATCTTTCTACCGGTAACGGCGGAACGGTCAACCGGTCGTTCAATACCCTGAAACTTGACAACGGATATGTTGAGGTTGTTGTTTCTCCCGATCTCGGCATGCGTATACTCCGGGCGCTTGACAAGTCGACAGCTCTCGGGCGGCAAATGTTCGCCGAATATTCCGATCCGGTAAATCCGGTTCCCTTTGCGCAGAATTTCGGAGGAGTGAAACCAAGCTTCCCCTATGTTGAAAATTCAACCGGCATGATCGATCTCAATGGCGAACTCAATTACAAGGCAGGATACTATATCGAAAATAACGATGACGGCAGTGTGGATATTGTTATGAATATGCGGTTCGAAGAACACCAGAATCAGGAAGACGCCGGTTTTCTGGGAAAGTATGGAGATAAAAATCTTACCTCTATTGTAACACTCGAGCCGGGACACGCCGATTTCAAAGTCAGGTATATCGCCGAGAATCCGAACCCTCTGCGGAGAAATGATCGGATATGGAACAACGCCTGTTACCCTGATGTTTATGGTGCCGGAGGACAATGGCTGTTTCCCACAAAATGGGCGTTGTCCCATTTTGCAGAAGAGATATGGGATATCGAAAATGATGGTCCCCTTGACAACCCCCAGGAGGCACTTGAGCAGTATGGTTCCTATTTCGCCTTGAATCCTCAGTATCCCTTTGCCGGTACCTGGTATCCTTCTCCTGATGCAAATCATCTTCGCATAGCCGATCCGGTGAAATATCCGGGGTGCAAGATTTATAATCATGCTAATAATTCTGACCCTTATGAGTTGTGGGGGTCTACCAATAATGTGTTCGAAGTTCCCGAGGATTTTGTCGAAACCTTTGAGACCAATGATCTCGAATACCGGTATTATATGGCCCGTGGGATAGGATTGTGTGAATACGCCAATGACCATATTGCAATCGGCGTCTCGGGCGGCACATTCAGTTTGACCGCACCTTACGACAATAGTATTACCGTGTATGAGTACAACGAATCATCCAGTCCAATTCTGGAAAACAGCTTGGTGGGCCCCGGTATCGTGCTGACCGGTTCCTTTACTCACGGTCTCCGGATCACGGCTGGTGGCGAGGAACTCTGTAACGTGCAGCTCCCTCTTGTCTATGAGGACAACAGCGCCGACTGGGCCGCCCTCCGGGAGAGTGCGCAACGCTCCGATCTTGCGCACCACCTTCCCCTCGATGCATCGCATGGATTGAATTATGAACTCGAGGATGTGGCGGCTAAAACCCGGGTACTCAGCAGTCTGGCATCCCTGCTGGCGGTTGAAAATATTACTTCGGCCGATGATCCCGATATTCTTGTTTCCATGGCCAATGCCGCCTATCGCCACGGTGGTTTTGATGTCGTGGCCAGATACTGTGATTCCATCGGTGACCGCCGTCCTCAGCAGACTGCCTATCTGCAGGCACTTATGGACCTGGAAACAACGGGAAGCGGTGATTTCAGCAATACCCCCATCGAGGGTAACTATTTCAAGGCACTCCAGTATATCAAAGACGGCACCCCCTCACTTGCCCTTGCGGAGCTTGATGAGCTTCTTGCTCAGCGCCCCAATGCACTTCGACCGCGGCTCATGCGCGCTTGGCTGAATAACGACATCGACGATGCGCTGATTGCAGTGGAAAACAATCCCGGGTCGATCGAGGCCTGGACCGTGCTCAACGAACTAGGCTACGCCGGGGCGGCAGATAAATTAACCGGCCTTCTCGATCAGAATATTCATGCCACCTACCGGATGAATGACTTTTTGGATGAATTACAGAACGGCAACTGGCGGCATGAGCGGCGCTTTGAATATGAGCATACCTGGTGGGAAGAGATCGACCATATAATGCCTCTTTTTCCTGATAATCTGAAATATGTCCCCTCAGGGGTCAATCAGCCACCCACCGTGGTACTTACTTCGCCGGAAAATTACAGTACCTCCTCCTCTGGTTCGGATATCAATATAACGGCAACAGCCGATGATATCGACGGAACCGTTACTGTAGTGGAATTTTATGAAGGATCCACGCTTCTGTGGACCGATAACACGGCGCCCTACTCCTTCACCTGGACCGGGCCCCTGTCGGGAAGTTATACGCTTACAGCCGAGGCCGTTGACAATCTGGGGGCGAGCACGGTCTCGGATCCGGTCTATATCACTGTTGGAGAGGTCCTGGCCGGTCTGTTTTTAGAACAGCATGGAACCTGTGTCATGGAAGCCGAGCATGCACACCGGGTTGACCAACGATACGATGTCACGAACTGGATTGAAGCGACCGCGGTTGCCGATTATATGGGCGATGGATACATGGAGGTACCTGATGGAACCGGCGGTGGGGATGATACCTGGGATGCCAATTGCGAGCTTGCCTGGGATGTTCATATTTCTACTCCCGGGACCTATCATATTGCGGTCAGATACCGGGCTCCCGACGGTGGAAGTAATTCGGCCAAACACGGGGTTGATGGTATCATGGCCTGTGCCGGTGATTTCTGGCAAATCGTTTCTTCTTGGAACTGGTTTCACGGAACGAATCCTCTGGGATATCTCGATGCTGGAACGCATACGGTTCAGATCCGGAGGCGTGAGGACGGCTGGCAGGTCGACCGGGTAATGATCGCACTCAATACCGCCGATTTTCCGGCCCATCTTTCTACCGATACCGGACCGGCGGAAAGTGAACGATCGCAGTCGCTCTCCGATATTACGGTAAATGGTATTTCGCAGAATGGGAGAGCTTTCCTTTATGGAACGAGTGCCTGGCAGGGCGATAAGATGCTCGATGGAAGCGGTGTTATTACTGATGTAAACCCGGGTAATCACCTGCTCGTTCTTCGGGATCCCGGTAAAAGAACCGAATATATACCCCTCCTGCTTGAGAGACAGGATACCACGGTTACCGTAACCATGCATGATGCGGTCCGGATAACCTTTGGAGAAAAGGATACCCTCACATCCAACGGGTCAATAATCGATCTGAATGAGTATGCATCGGTTGTTCGGGATGATATCGACCGTGACGGTGATGTGGACTTGCTGGCGGGCGTTACTTCGGGGTTAATCCATTTTTACGAAAATAATGGGAATGACCTTATCTTCTCCTCCGATATCGATCTGGGAACTTCCGACCTGCAGTGCATCCGTATCGCAGACTGGAACGATGATAACAAACCGGATATTCTTGCCGGTGTTTCAAATGGCGATGTCACGATTTACTATAACCAGGGAAGCATGACCTTTGGAAGTGGGCAGATCCTTGTGAACTGCGGGGATGATCTGACTGGATTTGATTGTTTCGATAATGATAACGATGATGATCCTGATTTTATCTGCGGCTACGCGACCGGTGAGATAAAGATGATAGGCAATAACGGAAACGGTTTTGATACTCCCGTGGCAGTACAGACCTTTGATGGTTTGGCGATCCAGGCTGGCGACAGCGCAGCGCCCCTGATAGTGGAGCTCTCCGGTGATGAATATTCCGATCTTTGTATCACCTCGGCCTCCGATACCCTTGTCTGGTATGAGCAGACCTCTGCGGGTACGTACATGTACCGGGGCGTGGTAATGTCGGCGGGAATGCCCATAAGGGCAGCGGGAAAGGGCACACTTGCCGGATCATATAATGCTTCGGGGCAGTTCATTTCATTGCTTGTTGCCGATACCAATGGGATCGTGGTAAAAACAGACGGTGTCTTATGCGGTGATTTTGTTAGCGATGGTTCTCAATGCGTGGATGTCAATGATTTGAATGCCTTTGGCGATGCATGGGGATCTGATGAGGATGATGCCGGATGGGTATGGGAATTAAATTTAGATCTGGTACCCGGAAGTTCAGGGATACAATGTATAGATGTAGCCGATTTGCATATTTTTGGAGATTGTTATGGAAATGAAAAATAGCCATATATATATTGGAATTATTCAAAAAAGGAAAATTTGATACTAAAGGAGGAATTCGTATGGTGAAGAACGCCTGCCTCATTACCGCACTGCTTTGGATAGCAGCGGTTGCCGGACCCAACCAGGATGCGACAATCAGCATTGACATGGATCCATCAACGGCCGGAATCCAGAATACACTCTCATCCGATGCCGGAACGTTCTGGGTGTTCGTTACCGCCGGTGCAGTCAAGAATCTGGATACCTACAGTTTCCGGATGACATACAATACCGACAGCCTGGAGTTTATCAGTGCGTCATGGAGCTATGCCGGCACGAATAATATCCTCACGCTCAACGGCGGTTCCACAATCGGGCAGTCCGCACCGGATACGCTTGACGGCTCACCTGATACGGTGGAAGGCTGGTTGACGTTGATTGGTGATGATACCCTGCAGGCGCCTGACGGTTCCGGGTTACTTGCTGCGATACAGTTCCGTTCGCTTCTCGGCCCTTTGAACAGTACGGCAATCCGCTCTGCATTGGGAGATTTTGTCGATTCGGATGGCGAGAGGGACCTGGTCGCATCGGGTAATCTTTTTAGCGGTTCCTATACTTTTACTCCAACATTTACAATTAACGCAAGTGCTGGTACAAAAGGGAGCATATCCCCGAACGGCACGGTCAATGTGACCTATGGCATTGATCAGTCGTTTACCGTCACTGCGGACGATGCCAACGGCTATGTGATCGATCAGTTGCTTGTTGATGGATTACCAATTGCCGCGGCAGCGGGAGTGAGCAGCTATGTTCACGCGTTTACGAATGTGACCGCCAACCAGGCGATCTCTGCCAGCTTTGTTCTCCGGACCCATACGATTACGGCAAGTGCAGACCCAAACGGGAGCATTACTCCGAATGGCACGGTTAATGTGACCTATGGCAATGACCAGTCGTTTACCGTCACTGCCGACGATGCGAACGGCTATGTGATCGATCAGTTGCTTGTTGATGGATCACCGGTTACGGCGGCAGCGGGAGTGAGCAGCTATGTTCACGCGTTTACCAATGTAACCGCCAACCAGACGATCTCGGCGAGCTTTGCTCTCCGGACCCATACGATCATCGCAAGTGCGGGCTCAAACGGAAGCATCACTCCGAGCGGCACGGTTAATGTGACCTATGGCATTGATCAGTTGTTTACCGTCACTGCGGACGATGCCAACGGCTATGTAATCGATCAGCTCCTCGTAGATAATGTGGCAGTGGGTGCTGCTTCCCAAGCGAGCAGCTATATTTACAGCTTCACCAATGTAACCGCGAACCACACTATATCAGCCGGCTTTACGCTTGATAACTACAGCTTGACAATCAATGTGTCCGGCGCCGGTACTGTAACCAAAAATCCGGATAAAACGTCCTATGCCCATAACGAGTCGGTACTGCTTGCTGCAGCACCCGGATCTGCCGGATGGTATTTCAAGGAATGGCAGAATAGCCCGATTAATGGTTATAAAAATCCGTCCCAAACGATTATCATGGACCAGTCATATTCAATAACCGCGGTGTTCGAGCCGGGAGGAGATATTACGGTTGAGTTGCCGAATACCGGAGGAAATGCCGATGTCTTTCTGTTTGCATCGAGCGGCATGAATGGGAGTAAGAAACTCGATGGTCCCGGCACTATCGACAGCGTGATCCCGGGAAATCATCTGCTCTGTGTTGTCGAACAAGGGTTCCGTCCGGAATACAAACCGGTACTCGTGCAGTCCGGCATTACCACTGCTGTATCGGTCAGTCAACGGCCGGTTGTGCCCTTTGTGTTCGATACCACTAAGGCCGTTTCGTCGGGCGGCACGCCGATACAGACCGGAAGTTACAACAGCGCAGCCATGGAAGACATGGACAATGACGGTGACATGGATCTGCTGATCGGTCGCGGAAATGGTACCTTTGACTATTATGCAAATTCCGGAACCGATTACGTATCGGCAACCGATCCCCGTAATGGAACCGGATCCGATCTTGTTCTCAGCGGAGGAATCGTGTGTCTGAGAGTCGTTGACTGGAATGCCGACGGGAAATTCGATCTCCTGGTTTCGAATAACAATAATACTATAACGCTGTTTAAGAACATTTCGTACGACAATGAACTGGTTTACGATAACGGCACGGTACTGTATACCTCCACAGGAAATATCACCGGCTTTGATCTGAGCCTGGAGAACAGCGATGAATATCCGGATCTGGTGATGGGTCTGGATGATGGATCGGTGATGGTTGCCTATGCGCAAACGCCCTTTGACTGGAATGCACCATCGTGGGCAACTGCAACAAATCTGGCAACGTCATCGGGAAATATTGTTGCGGGTTTCGATGCCGCTCCGTGCATGATGGATCTCAGTGGAGACGGTGCAAATGATCTTTTGGTGGGCAATGCCGCCGGTGATGTTCTCTATTTCAGGAACCGCAATGACGGCACCTATCAGGAAATGGGGGTGATGTATTCTGCAGGGCAACCACTGAGCGCCGGCGGCGGAGCGGCGATCGGCAAAAAATACGGCGATGAGAATGATTTCTTGTCGATCGCACTTTCCGATGGAAACGGGCAGGTGTACACTGCACAGGGATGGCTCAGAGCGGATTTCAATCACGATGGCACGGTCAGGGTTGAGGATCTGTCGATATTCGGCGATACCTGGCACCTTGAACAAACTGATACCGATTGGGAATGGATTACCAACCTGAACCTTAATGCCGATGCCGGATCCGGTAATCAGATTATCGATGTTCAGGACCTTTCAATTTTTGGTGATAGTTGGCATAAGGAAAAGTAAAGGAAAGAGATGATGGATGTTGTTTGCTGGTTGCTGGACCCGGATTTTAGTGATTCGAGTTTTGGAATTTAAAATTTACCAGTGTGGCATGGGCTTCCAGCCCATGACCTGTTGACCTGTTGAACCTGAAAAAGTATTGAAACTTAAAAATGTGGAGAATTTTATGAAACACTTTACCGTAAGCCTGGTAATGACGGCGTGCATGCTTTTTGCTGCAGAAACTGCGCCGATAATTTCGCTGCAGACCGATACTGAGAATTCCTCCGCTGGTGATCAGATCAAAATACTTGTCATGATCAAGGATGTCACCAATCTCGATACCTATTCTATCGATATTGTGTATGATCCGGAGATTCTGGAACTCAAGCAGACGGCTGTTGAGGATCCTTTTGCGGGAATCCGTAATGTCCTGAGTGCCGGGAACGGAAAGATCATACCGGTGATCAGGAAAGAGGAGGGGACAGTCAATATTTCCGCAACGCTTACCGGTACCCATGCTACAGGAACAATACGGGAAAATGCCGCACTGGGAGTGCTGATATTTACTGTGAAGGAAACAGCGCAGACGGTGATTACCCTGAAAAATGGTGAGTTGCTGAATAACAAAAGAGAAAAAATAGATCCCGTTACAATGCAGGATCTGGTAATCCACAAGGGGGACGAATGATCAATTTACGGTTGTGCATGCTGATCTGTGTCATTGTTTTCGCAGCAATAGCAGGCCCGAATGAAAATGCAAAGATTTATGTCGACCTTGACTATCAGACGCCGGAGATCGATTCGGTTGCGCAGCTTGCGGGGACATCGGTAGGGATAGCAATAAGGGCTGGTGATGTTGTTAATCTTGATTCCTATGAGTTTTTTCTGAGATTCGATCCCTCGGTACTTTTCTTTTCCATGGGCCAGGCGGAGACAATCGGCTATTCGAACATTTTCAGGAAAAACAGCTCGGATGAGTTTTTATTTTCCTGCGGTTTGGAAAGCGGGCATACAGACTTGTTGACTATCAGCAATACTCTGACCGGCGGCATAGATTCGGTTGCAGCGCCCGATGGTGACGGGATACTTGCTCTTATTATGTTCGACATTGTCAGTATGGAATCCTGCAGTCTCTGGCTTGAAGGAGTCCGGTTTTGCGACTATGAAGGCGATGTTAACTGCGAAGTCATTACCCGGTACACGCATGGCGCGCTCGATTATGATCTGACGCATGCGAAAAGGGTTTATACAGAAGAAGCAGCGCTATATGTAAAAAGTATTTTTCAAACAAGAGTATTTGATGTCCGTGGTCGGGCAATTGGTGGACGAAGTATCGAAATAGTAAAGCCGGCGAAGGGAATATATATCCAAAAGATCGCGGATCAACCCAGTTTTGGCTGTTTAAAGATTGCTGACTTTAAGAAAAGTCGCTGAATTTAGTTTTTAGCTAGTGAACATCCCATAAGGTAGCGGTATCGCCGGCGGATACGACCTGCACCCCTCATGTCCGGAGCTATCTGTTCACCACTTCTCATAATGCACACATTTCGAATTATACCTCGACCGCGGTGGTTTGGTTTCATCGGGATAGCCTAGGGCAATTACCGAAATGGGAGTGATATTTTGAGGAATAGACAAAATTTCCCGAAGATGCTCCACTCGTTCCTCGCGGGGATGCACTCCAAGCCAGACCGCACCCAGATCGAGAAGGGGTGCGGCGACAAGGATATTCTCTATGGCTGCAGAGCAGTCCTGGAGCATATAACTGAGTTGATTATCATGAGCAACATTCTGATCACCGCAGACAACGATTCCGAGTCCTGCCCGGGCAAGCATTTTACCGTTCGGAAGCTTTTCGCATACCTGGGCAAGCATGCTTTTATCCCGAATCACCACAAAACGCCATGGATCCTTTGCGCAGGCCGACGGCGCCGCCATGGCTGCATGAAGAAGCGCATCGACTATCTCATCGGAAATTTCTTCGTCCTTGTACGATCGAATACTCCGCCGGGAAAGAACAGAGGAGATTTTATTAGACAGTTCTTTATTCATTACATTCCCTCCTTTCTTTCATGTACTGGATGCTGGTCACTGGTCTTGGTATCCATTATCTTGGTCCATTATCCCGATTTCCTCCCCCTCACAATGTCAATGTCGCCCGATACACCCCCTGTTCATCGACAGTAATAGGGAAGGTTCGCTTGCGAATTTCATCATAAAGCTTCGCCTGTGGACTCCACATATCTTCGATAGTTAGCCGTGCATGGGCACGATTGTTCACGACGAAGGTGACCGGAAGAATCTGTTTGCGGATTTTAAATTCCAGATAAAACCTTCCCTGCGGATCGATCTCGAAGACCCGGGGAGAAACATATATCTTCTCCCAGTTGCGGGATAATGCAACAAAAACATCGTCGGAAGGCTTATATCCTTGGATAGTGCCGGTCATCACAACCTTGATTCCATTTTGGCAGCCGGTTGCAATGATGCCTGCCGCAAGCACCAGGATAAGGGTTCGTATGTGTAAATATGATCTGGTCATGTTAGTGATGATATCCTTATCAGACGGTCATTAACTTCAGTTAAGCGATTGGCCAGTGTCCGTGATACGGAAAATACTAAAGTGGGGCGGTACTTAATAATTTTTTCGAACTGATCCCCGCTGATTGCCTGGATCAGACACCGGGATTCGGCAATTACCGTCGCTGTACGGGTGCTTTCGGTCAGGAAACTCACTTCGCCAAAAACCTCTCCGGCATTGATAGTTCCTACCTGGGTATCTTTGACCGAGACAGCAGCTTTGCCTTCGATCATCTCAAAGAGATTATCCGGAGCATCGCCCTCCTGGATGATTACCTCGCCGGATTGATATTGCCGAATATCGACATCAGGCTTGAAATCTTCACCGGCGAACAGGGAGGTCAGTGAATGCATGATCGTTTCATTCATCGAATGATATTCCAGCCAGTTCGTCGCCAGTGACTGATCCTTTCTGAGTACGGATAAAAAACGTTCATTATTAAGTACCAGCATTTCGGCGGCGAATTCGGAAGTAATTGCAAGTGGCAATTTGTTTCCTGCAGAGGGGACCGAAACAATATCGCCGTTTGAATAAAATCGGATAAACTTATTGTCGTAAAAATATTTAAATATGCCGGATTGAATGATTACTACCGATGATGGGCAGGTTCTGGTTAATGAAGTATTCTTGGTGAATTTCTGCAGGGGAACTTCTTGTGCAATTGTCGCTGCAATTTTCTGCGCAATTTCTTTGCTTTGAGCATAGAGATCGGCAATTTCCCGGGGAATATCGATAATAGTCAGCATCAAAAAATGCTCCTTTTGCCCAAAATGAAAAAATAGTCGAAAGGATATAGTGACAAATGGTATTTATTTTACTATAACATATCTGAATCCATAGGTATGTGTCATATTTGTTTCCGGTTCAGTTATATGTCGCCGGGAACACCGCATCTTTTGCTCGATTCAAAACCATGCCCTCGGGAGCATCGGTGGTGTTTCTTGATGGATAAGTAGGGTTGCTGATGCATGATAGCGTGATACACAATCCCAAGACCATGAGAGAGAAAAAAGCGTTCTCGAGCATTTAGCTCATGCCATGCCGTTCCGATCCGATCATCGAGCGAATGGACCTGAGCATTTCTTTCTGTTCTCTTTTATCTTTGCGTTCATCCTGCAGCAGCGGTTTTTCCGGAGCGCGCTTGCGGATAATAACCCGCCGATGGCCGTTTTCTGTTTTTTCGGTTTCTCTCTCTGGTTTTTTCGGCGGTTCGTCTACAGGTTCCTGAAGTCTGGATGCCATTGCCCGTGAAGTTTTTGCCCGTCCGGGTGACCGTCGTTTTTTTTCCGGCCCCTGCTTACCAAATAATTCCAGTGACCGTCGCAAAGCGGCAATCTCACGTTTTCGCACAGGGGTTTCAGGCATGGAAAGAAGGTGCTGAAGTCGCGCTTTAGCTTCCTCAACATCAAATCCGCGGTTGCTCATCATGATGTTTCTGTCCTTTATTTTAAATCAAACTATACTATAAATATAATTTAAAATACTAAATAACTATGCTGCGTATGTATCATGATTTTCTTTCCATTTTTCATTGAAGAATTGGTAAGATTAGGCCTGACGGGTATTATTTAGCTCAATCCGGGGCATAATCACTCTCTGATATTTCATATATATTATTTTAACAAGTTTTTTAACCTGGAGAAAAGATGAAAATTGGAATATTAGGGCTTCCCAACAGCGGTAAGACTACGCTTTTTAATGCATTAACCCGTTCAGAAGTGCCGGTAACAGTCTATGCCGATGCCAAAGCTGAACCTCATCTGGGGGAAGTGGAGGTTATCGATGAGCGGATAACATGGCTCAGTAACCTTTATAATCCTAAAAAGACTACCTATGCCCGAATAGAAATGATCGATTTTGCGGGCGTGTCGCAGGGAGCGGCAAAGGAGGGCTCCTTATCGGGGGAGCTTCTGAGACTGATTAAAAATACAGATGCACTTGCGGTGGTGCTGCGCAATTTCCAGAGTGATCTGGTCGGCGCACCTGAGCCGGAAAAGGAACTGAACATTATCACCGAAGAGCTTCTGCTTTCGGACCTGGTAATTGTCGAAAACCGCCTTGAAAAAATTGAGGCAGGATTTAAGCGGGGAATAAAAAGTAACGAAATCCAGCTCGAACAGTCGGTTTTGAAAAAAATACATGCACAGCTCGAAGAGATGAAACCGGTGAGAGAGCTTGGATTATCCGAAAACGAAATGAAGCTAATTAAGGGATTTCAGTTACTCACGCAAAAACCTGTTCTTGCAATTGTAAATTCGAGTGAAGAGCTTTTTGGGAAAAATGAATCACTCCTCGAATCAATCGGCAAATCCTACAAGGTAATTGAGTTTGCCGGCAATTTCGAAATGGAGCTTTCACGGCTTACCGATGAGGAAGAAATCGCTCTTTTCATGGAAGACATGGGTATCGGCGAATCTGCACGGGATTGTCTTGCCCGGGCAGCTTATGAGCTGCTGGGCTATATCAGTTTTTTTACTGTTGGTGAAGATGAGGTCCGGGCCTGGACTATTGTGAAGGGCGATACGGCGCTGCTTGCAGCGGGAGCGATTCATTCGGATTTGATGCGCGGATTTATCAGGGCCGAGTGTTTCTCCTATGCCAACTTAAAGGAATCGGGTTCTGAAAAGGCTGTAAAAGAAAAAGGGAAGTTCCGTCTTGAAGGCAAAGAGTATGTTGTCAATGATGGTGATATCCTCAGTATCAGGTTTAATGTGTGATCTGCCTTTTGTCCGGTAATATCACGTCCCCCTTCATTCCGCCACAAATTTTACAAGACGAATTCCCGGGGCTGCATCGAGATGCTTATCCAGCATTATTACTTTGGAGTCCTCTGCGGTTATTCGGGAGATGAACCGCCCCCCGGCCGAATAGACGGCAATTGATTTTATCTTCCGGCCTCGGGGGATATGAATCCGCCCGTCAAAGGGCGCCATGATCCACGGAGCGGGGAGAGGCTTTGATGGTTTTGGAAGATTGACTGCCCTGTTTTGTAACGGCGCCGGAAGTGGAAAATCCGGAAAATCCTGGGGGGGCCAGAGCTGGAACGTGTGCACTCCTTTGCTCAGTCCCTGAATCGGTCCCGGATCGGCGGTCCCGTCCTGCGGGATAGCATTGCCGAGGATATCGGTATCCAGACCGGCTACCGGTTGTGAGCTTAAACTCGATGGATCATAATCGATCGTTATCGTCAGTTCATTGGATAGCAGATTGTAGGCTGCTTTACATTCAGAACTTATGATGCTGTTTTGATCATTTGCGGTTCCGTTGTTGGCCCAGTATGCCTGCCACTCGGAGAACGTGAGAGCGGCTCCCCGGTAATTTGAGGCCTTGTGTTGAGGTGCCGTCCCGACAAGTGCGTTTCCGATATCGTCACACACCATCTGGATCATCATATTCCAGTCGTCTCCCCATGGGCGGAGGCCACCGCAGTATTTATTGATAAAAAACAAACGGCTCAATGCCGAACCGGTGAAAACATTGTAGTCACTGTAGCATTCCCCGAATTCATCATCCACACAATCGGTAAAGGGCCAGCTCATATGGCCTCCGAAGTTTCTGAAAAAGAGGGTGTTGTACATTCTGTTTTCGTAGAGCTGAGCACTCCTCCGATCGGTGACAATGCGCATGAGATGACCTTCACCATAGGACCCATAACCGTCGGAGCCGGAGGATGCAGCGAGCAGATTATGGGCATAAGTCACGCTTGAGGCATCAGGGTGATAAATGCTGTTATAGCCGTTACCGACAAGGATATTGTTATCCACGAGTGTCGCTGTCGAGTGGGGGCGCTGTAGTTCAAACATCATACCATAGGCGGTATTTGAAACGACAATGTTTTTTGTTACTCGTGCACCCGTAAAGCCGGCATCCAGATAAATTGCCTGACATTTATTATTGCGAAACAGATTGCCTTCAAGTATACCATCGTTGAACCCATGTGTTTTAATGGCTCCTTTTTCGTTGCCGTCTATCCGAAGGTAATTCGTGCCTTCGATGATATTGTTTACAATGCGAACATTGTGCGTGTAGCAGCCCATAAGACCATTGGTACCGTTGTCGGTAATGAGATTGTTACGGATAAGATGATACCCGACTTCGCTTCCATTAACAGTGTTGTCCTTTCGTTCGATATCGTCTTCATCGGATTCAACACCGAAATCGATTCCGATCCCCTTTGCATGCCGGATAACATTATTTTCGATAACCCAGTGGTTTCCGGAACGGCATCCGAGTAATCCTGCCTGGGGCGGATAGCCGGGCATGTACCAGCTTGCCGGATATTGATTACCGCAATGTTCCATGATAAAACCTTTGACAGTAATATAACCGAGCTCCCGGAGGTGGGGCGCAAAGACCCGTCGCTGTGTCGTTATCTCAACCATGCTGCTGTCGGGATTTTTTCCTGATGGAAAACAGAGGTAGATGTTTTTGCTCAGGCTGTCATACCACCACGAGCCCTGAAAGAGTTTCCCTTCTTCATCAACTTCAGTCATTCGTTCACCATCAACAAATACCTGACCCAGCGTTGCCGCAGGGCTCGATCGTGATCCGATAAGTTCTATTTCAAAGGGATTGGCACCGTCATATTGAGAATCATCGGTAAAGAGTGCCGGGTCGGGAGATGCGTAAAATGTATTTGCCTTGGTGGTCAGCGCTTCCCATGATGGGTCCCAGATATTTGAGCCTTTGAGAAATACCGTGTCCCCGGGAAAGGCCATATAGACAATTGGGCTCCCCGGTTCTCCTCCCTGGGGAGGGGCTATCCGGCCACGGTAAATACCCTGATGTACCATGATCGTATCACCCGGCTGAGCACGATCGGCGGCCGCCATTATTCTGAGAAAAGGTGCAGGCAATGAACCGTCTCCATTTTGGCTTCCCGTCGTCGCAGAGACATGATATGCTCTTCCACTAAAAGTATTGACCACGAAGATCAGGATCGATAACAGTACCGGGGTTTTGTGCCGAAAGAAAATTATGATATTTTTCATACTATGTCCGAATGACAGGGGATAATTAATTCAGTCGATTATGAATTTATTAAATATCTAATCGATTTGTACCTGTTTTTTTAATTTATCATCAAGAATAAAAGTGTGCATTGCAAGAAAAGTGCATTAATTAAACAGATTTAAAAATATCATAACACAGACCGCAAAAAAGAATGTTTAAATAAATATCGAGGTTTGTATTGTCACTTATTGGCTTTTCTAGTATATTGAAAAATCGGATTGGATTGCGCAGGTAATGGTTGGTTAAGTACCGCAACGTTTGTATAGTAATGAAAAAACTTTATCTTCCTACGCCCACTATCATTCATTCTCTCTACTCGCTTATTAATAGAAAAATCAGCCCGAAGTCCGCGTGTTTTGACAAATACATTAAATTAATCACTCCGAAATACTCGGAGATATAAACATGTAACACTATATAATCTGACAGGAGGATGTCATGAGTATTTTTACTTGTGCGGTATGCGGTCATGTTGAATTTGATTCTTCACCGGAATCGTGCCCGGTGTGCGCTGCGGCTAAATTCGAACAGAACGATAAACTGTTTGAAGAATCGATGGAGCAGAGTAAGGAAGGTGCGGCAAAGCATATTCCCGGTATAACAGTGAATAAAGACTGTAAACTCGTTCCGGGCGCAGGATGTATCGATGTTCTGGTTATGGTTGGTGAAGTTGTTCATCCTATGGAAGAAGCGCATCATATCATGTACGTTGACTGCTATGTTGACAACAAATACGTGTCCCGCCAGATGCTGACTCCGGGTGTCTATCCCGGCTCGCTTTTTCATATTAAACAAGCAGGTTCAAAAGTCAAAATAGTCGAGCGATGCAATAAGCATGGCTTCTGGATGGCTGAAGCCGATATTTGATGCAAAGACTGGAGTGGTGGAGTACTGGAGTCACGGATTGAGCGATGTCGATTCGTAGCGGGGTGAAGATTTTTGCCTGCGCGCTCCTTACTCCACACTATTCATCGATTGGGGACGCGAGTGGGGGACCGCGAGTGGGGGACGGACTAACTTTTGTACTTTAAGAGTTCAGGGGCGATATCCAGAAATGAAAAATGCCGAAAAATAGAGTTGCCGTAAACATAATCCGGGAATGAATATGAGCAGCTCAAATGATCGTTCCTTCATCGCAACATTCAGATTTTATGAAGAGCTGAATGATTTTCTTCCGGAGGAGAAACGCAAGCGACGTATTTATTATGTTTTCACAGGCAAGCCTTCGGTGAAAGATGCAATTGAAGCACAGGGGGTACCGCATACCGAGGTCGATCTTATCGTGGTTAACGGCGAATCGGTGGGATAATTATTTCCGGGTTTTCATGGCCCGATCTGAATATCGAATAGTATCCTGCGCACAAGAGATTCCTTTTCGCGTCGGTTATGACGATCTGCAGACTTAATCGAACCCCGAATATTCCCAAGATACCATCCCAATCCGAGCACGGCAATGGTGGCTCCAAGTGGATAATGATGGCCCCGGATCATTTCTACAGCAGACCAGCCAAACAAGCCGTTAATAATGAACGCGGCTATTCCCGCCGACAGCCTTCCGGCATACATATAGCCTGTCCCCGGGATAATTGATGAAAGAATTCCGGCACGATATCGGTTTTTTAATTTTAGATCCTGAAGCCGAATTGATAAATCGGCTAAAGAATCCTGCAAAAATGCGTAGTCTGATGTCGGCAGGATCGAGTCGGCGCTCAATTTGGCGTCTTTCCATAAGAAGAGCTGCAACCGGGCGATCGATCGCAGGAAATACAGCTCGTTTTGAAGGGAGTCCTGCTGAAAAGGACTTGTTGACCCAAGCAATCTCAATGCCTTGAGGCTGTTGTGATGGAAGAGATGCTTTCGAGCTATAAGCAGGTGTAAATTGTTGTCCGATGTTCCGGTTTCATTGATAAACAATAGTAAAAAGCTGCAATGTTTTATGAAATCCATTTCATTAAAGGCATAGAAAGCGCTGTGGCGGACGCGGTGGAGCAGTTTTTTCTTTTGTTGCACATTTGTGCAGTGAAAGGACGCCTTCAGGTACATTGCGTATGCGAGGAAATATTGGCCTGTTTCGTAAAGATATTCGGCATAGTCGGCGCTGCACGTTTCGGCAGCAGTATCTCTTCGCTCATTATCGGTGCTTTCATCAGAATACGTTTTTTTGTATCTTTGCTCCTGATTTTCATTCACCAAATTTGTTTCTGCTCGATCGGGCGGATCAAAATTCAGGGTTTTTCCGTTAACTGCAACTTTGGGATATGTCTCAAGGTCATGGCCGCATTCGATAAGTCGCCGGCAGGTTGCAATAAAGGCAGGAACCGGTGTGTTTCGCTCGAATTGCATTTTGGCATATTGCGAGCATGAGGGATACATGGGACAGGTGTTGCCCCCCTTTGCCGGGGATATCCACTTCTGGTAAAAATCGAGCACTTCATTGGAGCCGGTTCCATATGACTCGGTGGTTTCTGCTCCCGATGACTTGGCCCGATCATGGGAAAACACGGCGGAATTATTACATAGAAAAACAGACATTAAGAATGCAAGTCCCGGGAACCATGTGTTCATTTCGAATCGAGCCTTCCGGATTCAGCCGCAAAAAGCTTCCTGTTGTTTTTCAGCAGTTCGGCAATCACCTTCGATAACCGTTCAGCGACATCCCGGGCTGATGATTTGATGGTTAAGCTCTGGGGTTGGATAAACAGGCAATAGCTGGTAGATTTATCCCAGGCGCCGGAGCAGTAGAGAAGCCGGCCATTGCGACAATCCCATACCTGAAATTGTATGTCGGATGTATAGGAGGTCTGAGTATAAAAGCCGCCACCACTCACCATCCCATTAGGACCGTACATTGGAGGCGTATAGGATGTTTTCTTTTCGCCGGTCAATGACGGATTCATAAACATGAGAGCATAATCTGCACCCAGAGAATCTTGGAAATGTTTCAGGATTGTTCCCATCCCATTACTTTTCGGTGTATCCCATCGCTTGATCACACCTCTTTGAGTTCGAGATACCAAATGCGACAAAGTCTTGCTTTCGGCCAGGGAATAAATGCGGTCGAGTGAATATCCGGTTGATCTCAACAGGTTATCACCCTTTTCAAGAAAGACCCACTGTTGTTCCGGATACGTATGCGCGAGCTTGTTTCTGATTGTCGAATTCCATTCCTGTTCATAACGCCCGGCCTGGCTTATATCGGAAGGAAACAGGCATGATGACGGTGCGTTATAATAGAGCCCGGTTACCGGAAAAACAACAAAAGTGCTTGCAGTGATAGGCCCATGAACCGATTTACTGATTATTTCGGTATATTTATAGCCGCAATGGGTACACAGGAGCATAATCATAATTGTCCAGCATTTAAATAAACCGTGGTAACCTGCTTTCATTTTAATAACTCCTTTTTTGCAATAGCTCAAGTAATAATAAAACCGAAATTGAGTGTAGTCGAATGGCTTACGGCTGCATTGTTGTTCGGAACTTCCTTTTGTCCACTGTCTTTCAAGCGCATCTGAACATATCGGATTTCAATCTCGCCAAAGCTGTTTTGATAGCCGGCAAACCACCCGAGTGCTGCTGATATTGCCGGAACAGCACTTGTTTCTTTACTTTCTGTGGGGATTTTTTCGGACTTGTAATCAAAGGTCATTGTTCCGGTTATTTTCTCGTATATTCCGGCAACGCCTCCTCCGAACATGCAGTAAAATGAGCCGTCAGCTCCTCCCGGTCGAATGCAGAATTCAAGAATAAGAGGACTCAGGAGAAGAAGAATAAGAAGTAAAGGCTTTCGAGAGAGCATTGCAGTCTGATTGCGGTATTTTAAACACAATGTATCAAAAACTCATATCCATCGCCATTCCAAATCCTTTACCGGGTGCAATGACCGGTTTGAAACCGATTTTGATTTTTCCCGAATGAACCTTTCCCTCAGCTTTTTTGCTGTATATAAGTGGCTTAATTGCGGCTTTTGCCCATTGTATTTCTCCGGCGATACCGAGACCGGTCGATAACAGAGTGAAAAACATTCCCATTGAAGGGGCTTCATAGGCCATGAAACCACCAATGAAACTGATTAAAAAAGATGCTCCGTTGAACACCCAACCTGCTCTGTAATGTTGCCATCCACGCGGAGCTGATGAATAGCCGACGTGAATATAAGAATCCAGGGAATTATGAACGATTGTTTCTCCAATGCACGAAGGTATAGGTCCTGTCATCGTTAAAAGGCCGCCAATTATTGCCAAAGAAAAGCCGCCGGCCGGAAACGAGCCGCTCGTTGATGCCTCGCTAATTATTACCGGAATAGAAAGTACCTGCAAAAAAAGACCACTGAAATGGATGACCGTTCCTGTGGCGGCCAAGGAAATACCTCTCTGAATGTCCCGATTCACTTGTTCCATTGCGGCATTCTTTACCGGATAAACCTTTTGATTACCTGCACTCGCCTTACTATCGGCAATTTCGCGGGAATCATCAATGAAAATTTCTTCTTCGGAAGCATAAATTCTGTCGAAATTCAACGTGTAACTATCTGGATTCAAGCCGGCAAATATTGGTTCCACGAGGAAAAACAACGGGAAAAGACAGTATATAAATTTCATAACTTTTCCTTGATTTTAGTTGTAAAGGTTCTAATATATCAATTGCTCAAGAGGAAATGCAATAAATTTTTAAATACCAAATAAACATTTGGGGGCAGCAAGATTATCGAAGCGCGGGCGAAAATTAAAGCCATAAAATTTGAAAAATCATAATAATTGTATATTTGTTATTCGCCTTAAGGTTCAAAAGTTAGTCCGTCCCGGATTTCTGCGCCCAGGATTTCTTGGTATACCCCTGCTTTCTTAACTATTTTTTGTACGGTGACGGTGAGGAAGTAGTATCGATATAAGGACTCGTTTGTTGCGCGTATCCATAATCACTAAAGCTCGTTCATGCTTTCTGGTACTCAGAAGATGCCACTGGGCAGTGCTCGTTCCGGTCTGCATGGCGTTGCTCGTTTCAATCCGCTGCACGAATCATCGCCTCGAATATGCCCACGAACTCCTTGAAGCGGGCAATTTCCTTTCGGCGCGAAAGATCTATTCGAAAATTGTGGAAAAGGATCCCGAGAATTTTGAGGCCCATTACGGCATGGGTATGAGCCTGTGCGCCGAGGCTATGTATAAAATGAATCTCGATATCGGGTGTATCGAAGACTGGTATCCCGCCATTTATCATATGAATATCGCCTCGAATCTTCAACCGAACACGCGCGAGGTCAGTCGTACTCTGGCGATCCTTCACTACAACCTCGGTACCTGTCACCACAAAGAGGGAAATGCCGATGCTGCAATTGAGCGTCTTGAAAGTGCCGTAGTATACGATTCGACGCTGGTGAAAGCCTATAATTTACTCGGTGCGCTCTATCATACCCGCGAGAATTTTCGGAAAGCCGAACAATGCTATCTGAAAGTACTCGATGTGCAGCCCGAATATGCGATGGCCCATTTCAATCTTGGTGCAGTAGCCTGGGCATCGGGCGATTACAATGCTGCGGTATCCTATTTTCAAAAAGCCTCCGAACTGTCACCGGGCAACACCTATTTTAAGCAGTGGCTGCATAAAGCACAACAGCAATCCAGGCAAGGATAATGGCATTTTCACTGAAAGATTACGAGATAATCGATGAAATCGGACGGGGCGGTTTCGGTTCGGTGCTGCGGGCGCGGCAGAAATCTCTTGGACGCATCGTGGCGATCAAATGCCTGATTCCCCAGCGTGCCCAGAACAAGCATGATATTATCCGGTTCCGTCGTGAAGCCGAGGCTATGGCCACGCTCTCCAACGATACTATCATCTCTGTGTTCGATTACGCCTATTTCGGCGGTAATTATTATATCGTCATGGAATATATCGAAGGCATTTCCTTTGATATTGCCCTCGAGCGGGGGCTTCGCCCTATGGAGTGCATGGCAGTCCTTGAAAGAGTTGCAGCAGCACTGAGAAGCGCGCATACCGAAAATGTTATTCATCATGATATCAAACCCGCCAATATCCTTCTGGGTAAACAGGGACAGGTCAAACTGGCGGATTTCGGTCTTGCCACTTTTCAGCAGGAAATGACCCAGCATTCATCGATGGTTGCCGTCATAGGCACCCTCTCGTACATGGCGCCCGAAGCCATGGTCAATCCCGCCGATGTCGACAGCAGAGTGGATATCTATTCTTTAGGATGCATTCTCTACGAAATCCTTGCTGGCAAGGTCCCTTTTCCGGGTGATTCGCTGGGGCAGGTTTCGTATAAAGTGCTCAATGAGGACCCCCCTGCTTTGGCAACAGGAGACTGTCCCGAAACACTCGAAAAACTCACCATGGAGTGCCTGAGCAAAGATCGAGACAAGCGCCCATCCATAGAACAAGTCCATTCGGTGCTGGCCGAATATGTCGGAAGTCATCACCGTCATGCCCAGGAAAACCTCGCCTCCTTTGTAAAAGGGAAAGAAATAATAACCGGAACATCACCTGCAGTCCCGCTTCAATCCCGCTCCTTTACCTTAACGCCCCGGAGTATTGCATTCCTGTGGGTGTGTGTCGCTCTGCTTGGGTTGTCAAGCCTTGCGCTTATCGTTTACTCGGCAATCCGTCACAACCGCGGGGCCCGTCATCTTCCAACACTCGGGGCTTTTCAGGATACGCTTAAGCCGGAAGTAAGTTTTCCGCAGGGAAACACCATGGACTCCGAGCCATCACCACTCACCACCACGAGCCCGGGAACCGATGTCGGCACCCTGATGATCAAAGGGATGAAAAAGAGTGATACACTGGTAATTAACGGCAAAGTGGCGCGGTCATTTTCACGAGAGGGATTCATCGGCGTACCGCTGGCCCCCGGACCGAACAAGGTTGAAATCCGGACACGCAAGGACAGGATATTCAGCAAGCAGATTGAAGTGATGCCGCTGCAGGTTACCTCCTGGGATCTCAAGGAAGAAAGGCGCAATCATGAGTGAAAAGACCGATAGTTATGGCATGCTCGAAGCCGCTCTCCGGATGACCGCTGCTATGGCTGAAGAACAGAATGTCGTGATCCTGTTGCGCCGCGGGCTGGAACTCTGTAAACAGGTGCTCGATTGCGATCGTGCCTTTCTTATCGGTGAAGCCAAGGACGGCGCCGGTGAAATTATCCATAAAGATAAGGAAAGTGATACCAATGCCCCTTTCAGCAGTACCGCTCTCAAGCTGGTCAAGGAAAAGCAGGAGCCGCTTCTTATCTCCGATACGATCAGCGATGAGACATTGAGAGTTCAGGAATCGATCAGCAGTCATGAAATCAGAACCGTTTTGTGCAGCAGACTCGATGCTCTTCATGGGGCATACCCCGGCAAAGAATTCTATCTCTATCTCGACAGCAGAACCGATCGACATCCCTTTTCTCAGCGGGATCTTGAGATTTTCCGACTACTCACCACCCTTATGGCCAATCTGGTGAAAAACTCGGATCTTCTTGCCCAACATGAAGCCACCATTGAGGAACTGAAGAGCAGGGTTGAAGAAAAGCGGTTTGAGGACCTGATTTTCTCGAGCCCCCGATTCGAAAAAACAATTTCCCTTGTCAAACAGGCCGCTCCCACCGATGTTCCCATTCTTTTGATAGGCGAAACCGGGACCGGCAAGGAGATTCTTGCACGAAGCGCGCACAAGCTGAGTAAAAGAAATGACAAACCGTTCCTTGCGGTCAATTGCGGTGCCATCCCTCCCAATCTTATCGAAAGCCAGCTTTTTGGTCACGAAAAAGGTGCATTTACCGGCGCTGTTGCAGCGAAAAAGGGGCATTTCGAAGAGGCGAACGGGGGTACGTTATTTCTCGATGAAGTGGGTGAATTGCCAACCCAGGTGCAGCCTCAGTTTTTGCGGGCGTTACAGGAAGGCGAAATTATGCGGGTGGGTTCCTCCAAAACGATCAAAGTCGATGTCCGTATTATTTCCGCTACCAATGTGGACCTGGAAAAGGCTGTTGATGAAGGCAGGTTTCGGAAGGATCTGTTTTTCAGACTCAATGTCATGCCGATAACCGTCCCGCCCATGCGGGAGCGTGGTGAAGATGCCCTTCTGCTGGCGCATTTTTTTCTGAAACAGTATTGCGAATCTCTGGGAAGCCCCGGGTGTAAGTTTTCCCGTGAGGCCGAAAAGGCGATTCTGGTCTATGAATGGCCGGGCAATGTTCGGGAAATCCAGAACCGGATTCAGCGTGCAGTTATAACCGCGGGCGGCTCTACAATATCCAGAGAAGATCTCGGGTTGGAAACCGATGAAGGTCCCCGCTACACCAGCCTCAAGGATGCCCGTGAATCCGTTGACCGGGAAATGATCGCCCAGGCGGTGCAGCGTGCTCCCGGTAATCTCACCAATGCCGCCAAAATTCTGGATATCGACCGGAAAAGCTTGCGACTTCTGCTGGAGAAGTATGGGATGAAGTGTTAAGGGCGCAGGGCGAAGGTTGATGGCCCCAGTCCGGAATATTTTCGACCGGGATAATTGTCTCATCTGGTTCTACTCTTCTCTAACTAATTGAATTTATTAATGATACATTGTTTCCTCTCCTGTTTTCCTTCCTTTGCCGGGAAAAGTTTCCCGATAATTTGACTCCTCTTAGTGATGTTATTGTGCTGTTTTTTGTTTAAAATCAAATACTTATAGCTATGGCACGGCATTTGTTCTATTGAGGGGTGCAGTTGATTGGCTGTGAGGAAAAGTATCACCAAACATTCAAAAGGAGGTTCCGATGCGGAAATTTATGATTTTAGCGGCGGGATTGCTCATACCGCTCAGTGGGTTTGCCGATCATTTTTCCTTTGAGATCTCGATCAATACTCCGATAAGAGAGTGGCGTGATGATTATCATGACTGCGATCTGGTTGAGGTTAAGGAGGTCACAAAGGTCCATGTGTTCTCCTGCGGAAGACGGGTGCGGAAACACCGTGTTGTTTATTATAACGGGGATCTTGAGTGCTATGTGTATGGACCCTGGTATTTTGGTGTAGAGTTGCATAGTGGATGTTCCTGCGGACGCCGTCACAGGATCTGCCGTATTCAAGGACCGCGACGGCATATATACCATCCGCGCCGGACAAAGCATATTTATATCCATAATGATGTGCACCGTGGATGCAGGGACAAGGTGATAGTTCATCGAAATCATGGACACCGGAAAAAGACCGTAATTCACCATAACAACGGCTCGCATGGAAGAAAGAGCTGTACGGTAATTCATAGTTCATCGGGCAGAAAGCATAAATCATCTTCCAAAAGCGTAGTAGTGAAAAGGCGTTCGGTCAAACCGGTATCATCCGGAACAATTCACCATGCTAATTCACGGGGTCCTGCAAGGAAAGTCACGAAAAGTTCCCGAAAGAGTAACAGAGTTGTAGAGCTTGGTTCGAATTCGGGGACCTATAAAGCCAAAAGGATCAAAAAATGGTAAAGAAAACTCTATACCTAAGCCTGTTCCTTGTCGCATTAACCGCGACAATCCTCCACGCTCAGGTGCTCGGGGATCCCGCGCGTACCGATCTAGGGGTCGGCACGCGCGCCCTGGCCCTGGGTAACAATTATACAGCCCTTGCCAACGATGCTTCCTCGCTGTTCTGGAATCCTGCCGGCATAACATTTACAAAGGGTAGTGCTTTCCAGTTTTCCTTCGGCGGCCTTCGTTCGCAGGCATTCAGTGAGTTTCATCCGGGGAATACCATTTCGATGAGTGAGAGTGACATTTCCCGGCTCCAGGTCGGCAATGTCGCCTATGTCCACAATTTTATCGGGAGAAGGAACATTGCTTTCGGGATCGCGTATCAGAACCCCTATGCTTTCGATGCTGTTTTAGGATACAGCGGCACATGGATGTCGGGCGGGAATACGGTCGAAATAGACAACTGGTATCGATCGCTCGGCCATCTGGAATTCTGGACCGCAGGTTTTGGTGTCCGTATAATCCCCGAATTTGCGGTGGGACTCGCCCTATCGCTGGTGACCGGCCACAGTGATGATCAGCTTGAGTTTCGCAGAACCGTGAACGGGGAAGTGGTCGATCCGTACAATGATAATTATATCGATGAAATCAATCGCGATTACGGTGGCTATGATGCCCGCCTCGGGTTTCGGTTCAGGCCATCCGACCATTTCGCGCTCGGCATGAGAATCGATTTTCCGTCATACATAGCTTTCAGCGAGTGGGGCTCGGAAGTGCTTCCTTCTGCACTCTCCGAATCCTATGATTTTACCATGGATGGCTACCTGACAACCTACTACAGCGGTGCTGTCGGCCTGGCCTTTACCACGCCGCATACGGTGCTTACTGCGGAAGTTAATGCCCGGGCGCCCCATCCGGAATCGATCGAAACCGAATTGCAGCGACACTGGAAAGTTGGTGCGGGCGCGGGAATCGAAATACCATTTCTGTTCGATTGCCTCACGCTCCGGGGAGGATACGCATGGAAAGAATATTCACCCTATCCATACAACGTTCACTATGACGGCTTTGTTGAAGAAGATTATGCTGAGGAAACGCATTCTTTTAATGGAGAACACATGGTCTCCGCAGGAATCGCCTACACCGTTGCGGAGAGGGTATCCCTGGATCTGGCGGTATCACACAGGGTTTATGAACTGTCAACAGCCTCGGTACTTGAAGAAAAACATGAATCACAACGAGTGCTGGGTGCGGTGAGTGTAGGATTTTAGGGGCGGGGAAAAGTTGAATGAAAGATGAAGGTTAAAAGGTGAAGGTTAGGAAAAAAAGAGGATGGTGGATCCAGAGACCACTCCTCCAATTCTTCCGAACCTTGACTTCACACCCGCTCGACTGTATCTTTATATAAGGGAAAATATTTATGGCAATGGAGATCGTATGAAAAAGGGACTACAGCTTACAATCATTATGCTCATGGCGGGAGTGCTTTTTGGGGGTGCTTCCGATGTTGAAGCGAAGAAGATCGTTACCCGTAAACAGTCTGCTGCAACGAAGAGTGAAAGCAAGGATTCGGGGTCCATAAGCCCTCAGCCGGTTGCTGATGATACACCGATTCAGCCCCGCATGCTCGACTCATCCAGAAAACCCGACAGTTCCGAGTCCAAAGTTTCTCCTAAAAAATCAAAGAAGAAAAAGAAATAGCTTCCTTCGGCCCCACCAATCACTATTCGACATAAATCATCTTCCGGGTCATACCGCCGTCAACCACAAAATTCTGTCCGGTAATAAATCCTGCTTCTTTGGAAAGAAGATAACGTGCCATGGAGGCGATCCCTTTTCCGATTCCCTGTGCTCCACCGGTTACAATTGCAACCTGATCGACAAATTCGGTCATCGTGCCTCCTTTGGTAAATCAACTGAGCGAAATATTTTTTCTGCTGCTGAAAACATCCGGTTCATCAGTATTTCTATCGTGGGAGCCATGGATGAAAACTGTTTCAGGCATGAAAGCTGTTCGAGTGCGCGACAGGTATGATCTTTCTGCATCCGGGAGATCCGGTCCGGGAGGTCAATCCTGTGAGACCATTGTCTGAGTATGGCATACTTTCTCTCATCCGCATGTTTGTTACTAAAAATCCGGCATACCCTTTCGTTGCCGCAAGCCTGTGCTTTTTCATACATATAAAGTAATGGAACCGTAATGATTCCCTGGGAAAAGTCTTTTTGCGCATTCTTTCCGTTTGTTTGCTCTGTTCCCATGATATCGATCATATCATCGATAAGCTGAAAGGCTCGCCCGAGCTCCAGTCCCGCATCATAAACATTTTTCACGTGGCGATGGGGTGCTCCGGCAAGGATCGCTCCGGCAGCCAGAGGTGCGGCAAAGGAGTAACAGCCGGTTTTCAGATCGTATATCTCATATACTCTATCGCGTGTTACGTGGGCGATTTCGCAGCAGGCTAAAGCAAGCTCTTTCAGCTGCCCCGCACCGGTAGATTGTGCGGCGCCGGTAAATTGACGCAGCGCTTTTTCCTTTCGCAGCGGAGTAAGTCGTACTGTAAGAAACGATTCTATGGCAAAAGCATACACCATATCCCCAAGCACCATGGCGATATCATCAAACCGCCCGGCCAGACCGGTATTTCGAAGATTCTCTTCTAATGCTCTACGAAGCGTGGGTTTGCCGCGGCGCAGTGCTGACCGGTCGATAATGTCATCGTGGATCAAGATAAAATCATGCATAAACTCGATCGATTGAGCCGTTATATATAAGCCCGATACAGGCCTACCGCCTGCACTGAAATAGGCAGCAAGAAATAGAAGCGGACGAAACCCTTTGCCCTTTGTTGCAAGCGCTGCAGCAAAAGCATCGCCCACCTCTTCTGGAAGCGCATGCTTTTTGCAGAGTGAGTGAAGCTGTGTTGCCATCGCCTTTCGTTTTTCATCGAGACAGTGGCGGAAATACGACAGTATCCCTTCTCCGCCCTGCAGTGAGGAATCGCTCCGGGTGGTCTCATGGTGCAAGGGAAAGGGTGATGCAAGGGGCAAACTCATTTCAGTTCACTCCAATTCCAAAGACAAAGGCGATGCCGAATGCCATATGTAAGAGCGCTATTTCCCGATCGATAGACATTAACTTTCGGGGATTTTCCGATGAGCTTTTCACAATTTTACGCACCACGGAAAAGGCCATGGGAGCTGTTGCCATAACAAGTAAACTCCACATTCCCGCCGTGCGCAGGAGCGCAAGCAGAACCGGGATCGTATAGGCGGTCATGATAAGCGCAACAAACAGCACTTTCGAGCCGCGGTATCCCAGATGGAATGCCAGTGTACGAAATCCAGAATCGGAATCGTGCTTTATATCACGCATATTATTGGCGTGCAAGATGGCGGTTACCAGGCAACCGATAGGGATGCCGATAAGAAGTGTCGAAGGGTTCCAGGAACCGGTGAGTACAAAATAGGTACCGGCTACCGGCAGCATTCCCATGAGCATAAAAACCGCAGCATCACCGAGGGCATGATATTTATAGGCGAGTGGTTTTCCCGTATAGGAATATCCCGCAACAATGCCGACGACGCCTAAAGCGGCAACGGACCATCCGCGCATAACGATGAGCGGTAGAGCGGCAATGATACTGAAAGCGAAACAGGATAGTGCCTGCAGTACGATCTGGCGGGGAGTGAGTAAACCCAAAACGAGAACGCCGCTCGATCCCGGCCATTCTGGATTATCGACACCCCGGCTGAAATCTTCGAGATCGTTGACCAGATTTGTACCGGCATGAATGGCCAGTGCGCTCAGGAGAATAAGGGGAAGAAGCCGCCAGTCGGCAGAAATTCCATCATCTGCAGATAGTGCAGCTCCGGCGGCAATGGGAACAATCATTGCCGGGAAGGAATATGCCCGAAGTGCCTGAAATCGTGGAGACCGGAAAAGTTTCATCTGATAATCCTGTTATGCCGGTACCGGCAAATATGGCTCGAAAATCTGATAATATCAGTGATAGAACAGGCATTAATGCGATTTTGTATCCCACTGCTTGAAAAGAAGAGCATCAACACTGAACTTTCCTGCTCCAATAAAAATAAGGGAAAGAAAAACAATGCCGAGTTCGATCGCATGGGATGCTGTGCCCAGGCCCTGGCCGCGGCCAAGGTGCATGGAAGCGGCAACAAACATTGTTGTAAACATAAAAGCACTCGCAATCCGGGTAAACAGGCCGGCAATAAGAAATAGACCACCGAAAAATTCTGAAATCGCAGCCATGAATCCCCATAACACAGGGGCAAAATTGATTCCCAGATTCTGCATCGCCCCACCAACCATCTCCCATTTCTCCGGCCCCCCGGTCAGCTTGGGCCATCCATGGAAAAGAAACATTATGCCAAGACCGATCCGTAAAATCAATAGTCCGTGATCCCGATATTTCTGAAGAGCATTTGGAGCCAATGAACACCTCGTTTCAAGAATTGTATGGGTGATAATAAGAAAATAAAAATATAGGTTAAAAGGGGGTGCCAGTCAAATTGAAGAGATGAAGACTCTGCGTAAATGACACTACACTTGTCTCAAGATTCGGGTGTCCAGAATCAGAAATTCCATCAAAAAGTGACCCGGGCCCAGCGAATATGGAACGCCGACTGGTGAAAAGTGGAGGAATTGTCTGCAGGGGTTTATTTTTTGGTTTCTTATCTTTCTATTGCACACTATTGTTTTAGCGTTTAACTAATGAGAGCTACCATATTTAATGCCTATGTTCTGCGTCATTGCCGGCCCCGAATCCCCGTATCGGTGTAGGGGGCAGGCTTGTTCGGGATAAACTCCAGCCGGACCACGAAGCAAAGTGGAGGAGCCTGCCATCCGGTCTTTCAGTGACGGATGGACGCCGGATTCCCGAAACAAGTTCGGGACAGGCAAGTCCGGCATGACATGCCCTGACTCGTCATTTAATTATGGAGATTTCAATATATGATGAAAGGTCACAGGATATGATCAAAGGTATCACACGGACAGGCATTCTTTTATTAACGTCGATTTCACTTATTCATGCCCTGCCGCAGGCCGATAAGGTTATGGTCAAAAAAGGCGAACGAAAGATGTTTTTGATGAAAAACAACAAAATATTCCGCAGCTATCAGATCGGTCTCGGTAAGAATCCGAGGGGACATAAGAGAAAGAAGGGTGATAACCGTACTCCGGAAGGCCGGTATCTTATCGATTGGCGAAACGCAAAAAGCAAATATTATAAGTCACTCCATATTTCCTATCCCCGCAGCGATGATATTGAAGCCGCCGACGGCCGTGGAGATGATCCCGGAGGAATGATCATGATCCATGGAATGCCGAACAAGTATCCCCGGGCTGGGAAGTATATGCGTGGAATCGATTGGACCAATGGCTGTATTGCGGTCACCAATGAAGAGATGGATGAAATCTGGAGGTGTGTGGCGGACAGTGTCGTCATCGAGATACTTCCCTGAATCCGGCTGGCTCCGGAAGGGGTGACTGGTTCCGGTTATTTTATTCCTTTCGGGCTCAGGCCACCAATCCTGCAGCGAAAACCGTTTATTCCTGTCAAGATGGCAAATTCATTTCCGGAAATGAAAACATAATTCGATCTGTCAAACTGCCGATTTCGGTTTGTATCAAGGTCGATCGGCACTACCGGTCTGGAGCGCCACTGCCATCCTGTCCCCGGGGCATCTTTCTGGTTCTCGGTTGAACCGGTTTTCCTCATTTAGACCCATTTTAATCCCGAAAAATGGCCCCTTGAATCTGTTGTGGATGAGAGTACTCCTTCGCTGTCGCGGGCCTGTATACTATAATATGCGGTGTCATGTTTGCTTTCTATTGTAAATTCCCTCTCTTTCGTGTACGGGTGTTGGCATTGATTTTGCATTATGTAGGAGTGCACTGTGTATGAGGACAAAATGACAACCCGATAAGGGAAGTAACTCAAACAGCCGGTTGTATCAATTTTTCATTAAGGAGGTAAATTATGAAACTAACACGTATTAACAAAGCGATTCTTTCTCTCAGTATTTTCATGTTTTTCACCTGGTCGGGCACCGCTTATGCCCAGGGACTTCGGGATGTAAACTTCGAATTCGGTGCAAAAGCTGGGTTCATTACAAGCCATATTACCGGTGACGGTATCGATGTGCTGGAGAATCAATGGCGCGGAGACGATGCCTTTGATGTGCTCTCGGACAACAATTTCTATTTTGTTGCCGGCGGCATTTCGGCAAAATTCATGCTAAGCCGGAATATCGCAATTCAGCCGGAAGTTCTCTATCATCGGAGTGGAAAGCGGTACGATGCACAGGTTGGAACTCAGGTATTCGACGATGTCGAGATCAAGACTGATTATTTGACAATACCGGTGCTTTTCAAATTGCAGATACCCACTGCCGGTTTCCTTCGTCCTAATCTCTATGCTGGACCTCACCTGAGTATTCAGCTGAATTCTGAAGTTGATAATCTTCAGAATGTTCCGGCAGGCTTAAATCTCGGTTATCTGTCTCCTTTCCGCACCGAAGACGATGCTGATGATGAAATCAGGAATCTGGATGCAGGCATAACCCTTGGCGCTGGTGTAGATTTCAAACTCGGCCCCGGATATCTGGGTCTTGAAGCTCGCTGGATGAGAGGTTTCGTCAATGTATTCGATACTGATGAATTAACTGATAATGCCGAGGAAGTCAAGAACAGTTCATTATTGGTAATGGCAGGATACTCAATTGCAATACGGTAGCACAACCGGCAATCATGCACAGTAAGGCGCTTTATTATAAATCAAAAGCTCTCCCGTCTTTCTTCGGGGGAGCTTTTGTTGTTTGAGGTCCAATCGGGGTATAACCTTTCCCGCATATTTGTAATCGAATAACCAATATTATTATTACACAATCGTAGTATGAATTCTGTAAGCACATGGTAATGAGCACCTGCCGCAGGCCATATCCGGCGGGATAATTTAAGAAGTGATATTTATGGCGCTGCTATTTAAGGGCTAAAGTACCATGTGCAAATTCTGTCATAGTGATTGTAGTATATATTATTGTAAAGCTTTTTCATGCTTTTTCCATTTCTCTTCTCAACGTCACGCCAAAAGAGCACGTGTGGATACGAATCCCTTTTTATTCTGATAATTTTAGTTGTTTCAGGATTGGCAATGGATTTTAATGACAGTAAGCCTGACGGTCCACTTTCTGATTCCTCTGTCGTGAACAGATCTTTGTCCGATTCCCCTGTTCCGCTTTCATTACCCTTTGAAGACAGGAAAAAGAGTCCATCCGACAGAAAAGTTATCGATGTCCCTCCTTCATTTATTACCTTCGGGAAATGGGTGGGTTCTCATAGCCAGACCTGGCTGGATGAGGTCGGAATGATGAATCTTGGATTACGGGTTCCTCATTCCCGCTGTTATTCACTTTTTACCGCCGGAATTATACCATCAAAAACCAATCGATGTTTTTCTGTAGGGTATGGCATTGGAAAAGACATTTCCCTTCCTGGTTTCTGTCTCAATGTCGATTTGCTCACGCAGGCACTTAATGTAGAGAAGCTCGAGCTCGACAAGCTCGATTTTATTACCCGTATCCGTCTTTCGGGCGAATGGAAAATCAATTCGCATATGAATTTTTTCGCCGGTGTTTCATGGAGCAATATTACCGGTTCAAGTCCTACGCTCTATGCACCCCACTGGAATGCAGAATCGATACGGCAGGGGAGGACCTGGAAGAAAAAGTGGCCCGGCTTTTTTATCGGTATTCAGTTCTGAGAATCATGAACGAATCAGCAGGTTACATGAATGATTGCGTTGATACCTTTTTCTTTTTTCTCCCGACTGATCATTTCACATGCTTCTCTGGTGGGAACGGCAATCAGCTCAACACCCTTTCGGTTTGCCTTTTCTTCAACCTCTTTCATGACCGGTAGCTGCGCGTCGGCGCCGGTGCCGATTATTAACCTTTTCCCCATAAAATATGAGGTTTAATTATACTCCATCAATTATAATGCCACAACGATCCGGGACGATTAACAAATGAAGAGGTTTCGGAGTGTAGAATGGCATGTGATTTGCGCTTTTTAGAGGCATCATTCCGGAACGCTTGATTGTTGAAAACATGATATTACGATGGAGGATTGTATGAACAGCGAATTACAGATTTATGATTCGATTAATCGTGAGGCATTGCCTTTTATCGGGGTTACCGGCGATTATGACGAAATACTTGCACAGGCACACAGTTCACGATATGTTCTTATTGGCGAAGCCTCGCATGGGACGCATGAATTTTACCGGATTCGGGCCGAGTTGACTGCCCGGTTGATTGCAGAGCATGGATTTAATGCAGTGGCTGTTGAGGCCGACTGGCCGGACGCGTACCGTGTCAACCGATATGTAAAGCACCGCAGCGATGATCTCGAGGCGATCGATTCACTTCAGGATTTCAAACGTTTTCCTGCCTGGATGTGGCGCAATATAGACGTTGTCGATTTTATCGGTTTCCTTCGGGAATATAATCGGGGAAAACCGCCCTATGAGATGGCCGGGTTTTACGGACTGGATCTGTACAGTCTCTACGGATCGATCGATTCCGTAATCAGGTACTTAGACCAGGTCGATCCTGATGCGGCCGAAAAGGCACGCAAACGATATTCCTGTTTTGAACAATACGGTCGTGAAGAAGAAAGCTATGGGATGGCTATGAGCTATGTAAGTGAAAATTGCCGGGAAGAAGCCCTTCGTCAGTTGCAAGACCTCCAGCGTCAATCACTGGAATATATCAGCAGGAATGGATTGATTGCAGAAGATGAACAGTTTTTTGCAGAGCAGAGCGCAAAGGTTGCATTGAATTCCGAAGGGTACTTCAGGGCCATGTTTGGCGGCCGGGTATCGACCTGGAATATGCGGGACCGTCACATGATGGAGATAGCGGAAGCACTGACCGATCATATCCGAAAGAGACGTGAACCTAAAATGGTTATATGGGCTCACAATTCTCATATCGGTGATTCCCGGGCTACCGAGATGTCCTCTCGTGGTCAAATTAATATCGGTCAACTTATGCGGGAGCGATACGGCAATCGATCCCTGTCGATCGGTTTTACCACCCACACCGGCACTGTCTCGGCAGCAAGTCGCTGGGGCGGTCTGGTGCAACGGAAAACCATCAGTCCATCCTTGCAAGAGAGTTATGAGAATATCTTACATCGTGCAGAATACAATTCCTTTGCATTGCTGCTCAAACAGGGAAACGAGAAGTTGCGTGAAGCCCTGATGCGCTCCCGTCTGGAGCGGGCTATCGGTGTTATTTATATGCCGGAAACTGAACGGGTGAGTCATTATTTTGAGGTAACATTGCCCCAACAGTTTGATATGGTAATCCACATCGACAACACCCATGCTCTTGAACCGCTGGAATTAACCGAACAATGGCAGGCCGGGGAATTACCGCAGACCTATGGGGCGGGGGGATTGTAAGAAGAATTGGAGTAGTGGAGTATTGGGAGTTTTCCAATACTCCATTACATTTTTCTCACACCTGCCCATAGGCAGCTTCGGCAAACTCACCTTGTAATACCGCTATGCCGGGGAGTTCCTTTCCTTCAAGAAACTCCAGAAAAGCATCGCCGCCGGTTGAGACATGGGTGAAAGCATCTTTTTTACCGGCCTTCTGAATAACCGCAACCGTATCGCCCCCGCCAACAACCACCGTGGCATCGATTTCCGAAAGTTTGTTCATGATTTTCAGGGTTCCCTGGGCAAATTGCTCGATTTCGGCAATCCCCAGAGGACCGTTCCATACGACGGTTCCGGCTTTTTCGAGTTTCTTCTTGTACATTGCACTGGTTTCCGCGCCGATATCGATAATGCTGGTAGAAAGGGGAACATCGGTAACCTGATGCATTTCCGCTTCCCCATAGACAGAAATATCGGTGGTGACTAACACATCGATCGGCATAACCAGCTTATTGCCTGCCTTTTCGATCAACGACCGCGCATCATCGAGGGCATCGTTATCGACAATGGAGACGCCGATTTCCATACCCTTTGCTTTCATGAGTGTTGTTGCAGGAACACCGCCGACCAGAAGCATGTCTATATCCGGCAGGAGACGACTGATAACACCGATTTTGTCAGCCGCTTTGGCTCCACCCATAATTGCGATAGAGGGATGATCAGGATTTTGCAGTAACGATGACAAGACCTCCAACTCTTTCATCATCAGCAGACCTGCATAAGAGGGGAGATAATGAGCAACTCCTTCGGTGGAAGCATGGGCACGGTGTGCGCTTGCAAAGGCATCATTGACAAATATTTCTCCGTGCTCCGAAAGCTTGCGGGCAAAATCGGGATCATTCTTTTTCTCTTCAGGATGAAACCGGGTATTTTCCAAAAGAAGTACTTCACCAGGCAGTAGTTGCTCCACGGCTTTGTTTACCTCATCACCAATACAGTCACCGGTCTTTTTAACCTCGACACCCAGTAGTTCGGAAAGGCGATCGCGTACCGGATCAAGACGCAGCTCCTCACGCACTTCACCTTTTGGCCGTCCGGCATGGGAACAGACTATACATCGTGCCTGCTGTTCCCGAAGATAGTTGAGGGTGGGAAGGCTTGCGTGGATGCGCGTATCATCCGTAACAGTGCCTTCATGCATTGGAACATTCAAATCGGTACGTATCAGGACTCGTTTTCCTTTGAGATCACCGGCATCGGTATTTCATACATTACGGGAGCGACTTGGTCGTAAGGAGTGCAGCCTGTTGGCGGCCCAGTTGCCAAATCGTTTGAAACCCTTTTTGCTTGAGGAGAAAAACAGCGAATATTTTAATCTTGAGGAGTTTTACAACCGGGTCGGCGCCCGAACAGGAGTTCGATATGGCGAAGCCGTTCATCGTTCACGTGTTGTTATGGATGAGCTTAAGAAAGCCATATCTCAAGGCGAAATTAACGATGTTCTTTCCCATCTGCCTGGAGAGTATGAAGAATTGTTCGGAAGAAAACCCCGGTCGGCTCTTTCACCAACGGTATAAGTGAGTCTGGAACTAATTGAACGTGCGATTGCGGCATTAAAAATGAAAAAAGGAGACTACAGAAAAACGGTAATCTCCCTTTTGAATGTTACTTTCTGTACAAATGCAGTAGAGCGGTTTTATTTAGACCACTTACCATACTGAGCGATATCGCACAACTCTTCTTCAATGCGGAGGAGCTGATTGTATTTCGCTACACGATCGGTACGGCTGGCCGATCCGGTTTTGATTTGTCCGGCATTGGTTGCCATGGCGATATCGGCAATGGTTGTATCTTCAGTTTCACCGCTGCGATGACTGATAACCGCGGTATAGCCGTTTTTATGAGCCAGTTCGATGGCATCAAGAGTTTCGGTGAGGCTTCCGATCTGGTTTACCTTGACAAGAATGGAGTTGCAGACACCTTTGTCGATACCGGTTTGAAGACGCTTGACATTTGTAACAAAGAGATCGTCACCAACAAGCTGAACAGTATCGCCGATTTTATCGGTGAGGATTTTCCAGCCATCCCAGTCGTTTTCAGCCATGCCGTCTTCAATTGAGCGGATCGGATAGGTTTTGCACCATGATTCCCAGTATTCAGCCATCTGCTCGGATGATTTTTCGGATTTATCGGATTTTTTGAAAATGTATTTTTTCTTGCGTTTGTCATAGAATTCCGAAGCTGCTGGATCGAGTGCAATCCATACATCTTTGCCGGGCTTAAGTCCGGCTTTCTTGATAGCTTCGATTACCGTTTCAATAGCATCTTCATTGCCCTTAAGTTCTGGTGCATACCCGCCTTCATCACCGACAGCAGTGGAGAGTCCACGACCTTTGATAATGGCCTTGAGGGCATGGAAAATTTCGCAGACCCAGCGGATACCTTCGCTGAAACTCTCGGCTCCCCATGGTTGAACCATAAATTCCTGCACATCGATAGGAGCTGAAGAATGGGCGCCGCCGTTCATGACATTGGCCATGGGAACCGGCATTACTTTCGCATTCACCCCACCAATATAACGATACAGCGGCATATCGAGTTCTTCAGCCGCAGCTTTTGCACAGGCAAGTGAAACACCTAAAATGGCATTGGCGCCCAGATTACCCTTGTTTTCGGTACCATCGAGATCTATCATGGTTTTATCGATTTCATTCTGATCGAGAGCATCCATACCAATAACTTCCGGGGCGATTTTATCATTGACATTCGTAACGGCATTCTGTACACCCTTGCCCAGAAAACGCTTTTTATCGCCATCGCGCAATTCCACTGCTTCATGTTCACCGGTCGATGCTCCACTGGGGACCGCAGCTCTTCCCATTGCACCACTGTCAAGATATATTTCAGCCTCGAGTGTCGGGTTACCCCGGCTGTCGATTATTTCGCGTGCATGTACGCATTCGATTGTACTCATACTCATCTCCTTGAGTTTAAGTTGTAATTATAATACTGTTTAATACCTATATGAAGCGTTAAAACTAATTGATTGCACCCCCCTGAGGCGAGGGGAGAGGGGAAAAATGTTGAAAGTTGAAAGTCACTACCTTTGCTTAATCTCAACCTCAACTCATCGATTCTCCCCCTCAGGAAATTTCACCACAATACCCTTCCCTTTCCAGGGCCATCCGGTATCGAGGTTTACTCCGTAGGGTCCGATGATGATTCTGGACTTTTCGACTTCAGGGTTGTTATCGAAATAGGCGGGGATTGCATCCTTTTTGGAGAATCCATTCATGCTGATAAAGAGAAGTGTGGGGCAGGTTATACTTTCCGGTTTCGCACAGGGGATTTCCCGTTCTCCAAAGCCACGGGAGCCGGTCAGGGCACTGTAACCGTCCGGGTTCCATTGGGAAAAGGTATAATAGGTCCGTCCGGTACCGGTTTTCCGGTGAAACCGTTTCAACTCCTTTTTATCGAAGTTCTGCAGCAGGCTGTTGACGGTCTGCTCGAAATTAACCGTACGAACAAGATTACGCACATACCGCTCGCTCAATCCGAGGGAGGAGGCCACATCTCTGCAGGGATTATTCATTTCATATCCGTATTTACTCCGTACATAGTTTACCGCTGCAATATGGTTACAATAGCCCCGGTGAGCCATGGGAAGCCTTATTTTTCGAGGGTGCTGACGATGTACCGGTTCCATCGTGCCGTCAATAACGATCAGAATCCGGTCGTGATTGAGTGTTCCATAGTTACTTGCGGTGCTGAATGGATAGGGCTTGACAGGATAGAGGGCGTCATGGCGGAGTTTGAACTCACTGATATTCATGTCGTCGCAATAGCGGGATGAGATTCCGGCCAGGGAGACATGGACGCCTTTTGTAATAAGATCCATAAGGATCGGCGCCAGACAAAAGAGTCCATAGGTAATATTGGGAATGATCCGTATCCGTATGCCCAAAGGATGAAACCGTTTGTAGATCGGCATGAGAAAATCATACAACGCACAGGCATCGTCGATTTGCTGAACATACATTTTTTTCACCAGTGGACCGATAGTCGTTCTCATTTCCCCGTGGGGTGGAAGCGCGGGCCAGCCGCGGGGGGAAAGCTTCTGTTTCAGTTGTTCCGATGCCTGTTCGAATTTCAGCCAGAGGTAGATTATCGATGGTCTGTCGACCGATTCTTTACCGTAGCGGTATCGATGGGCAAAGGTTGTAAACTGAAGGTGCCGGTCGAAAGTATGGTGGGGGTCAAACACCATTTCTTCCCGCGCTATCTGTGACCGCCGGTGAGTCAGGTCTTTCCAGACATGATCGGGAATTTCCCGGGCAGGCCATTGTCGTAAAAAATCGAGCAGTGTGTCGGTAAGATAGACTCCCTGTTTGGTACATTCATAGAAGATATAAAAGATTTCTCGAAGATCCTTTTTGACATCATCCTCCAAAAAAGCATCCGGATTAAAATGGAGTTCGTCACCCCGCCGGATTTTCTCGATCAAACCAAAGAGACCATCATGAAGCACAAAGGGGGCCCGACGGACAAACCATTCCTTGAAAAGAAAGTATTCCTGGACCATCGCGATCGAGTTGCCGGTTCGCTCCAGTAAATCATTGCATTGTTGTTGAACACTCGTTTCTTTCGGGGCCCGAAAACAGGTGAAATCATCTTTGTGGAGCACCTTTGCGCGTACGAATTTCGCCTTTGCCCGACCGAAGATATCATCGGAATAGCGGGGGTTGAAATCTGATGCAAAATCCAGGATATCGCCCAGCCGTTCGCGCAGTGCCATGCTTTGCACATGGCGAAAGTTGAGGCGCGTTATTTCTTCGAGGAGATTTTTGAAATCTCTGGTATTCAGTCTTCGTCTTTTTGCTGCTGGAACTTTCATATCAACCAGGGGAACAAAACCGCTTTCCTTGTCGAATGTCACATCGATTTCGAGCGCATCCGCTTTCTCAACAAAAAAGCGGACCTTTTCGATCAGGACCTGGAAATTAAAGAGAAAGCGGTAGAGCATATATATTTGGACCCTGGCGATTTCGAAGTGCATGAGCAGGGTGTAGTTTTTCAATTTGGTGAGTAGGGCAGGTTCGGACAGGAGCGTACGATGACACAGGTCAATGATATGAAAATAGAGGACCGGATGGCCACCGGCCAGTTTCCCCGGCAGCTTCATGAGTTCATCGAACCGCCCCGATGCGGCAATCGTATCGAGCATGAGAAGCTGAAACCGGGTGTTATCTTCCCGATCGAGTTTTTTAATGAAAAATGAACATGTTCGGGGGCAGTGAAGTTTATCGATTGCTTTGAGAATGGCAAGTTTGATATCGAGATTGTTATCATCCCAGAATGCAGTCAACTGATCTGCGACAAAATCGGTACGCTCACCGGTTCCTGCAAGGAGGTTAATATAGGTTACCTTATCGATAAAGGTGAGAATGTGATCTGTGGCACTGCAGAGCAGGCGCGCTGTCTCAGCCTTGTCGATCAGGGCCATGGTTTCGAAAAAGAAAGGAGTGCAGTAGCGCTGAGGGTTCCGATACACCTGCTGTTCGAGAAATCGACGGCATTCGTCACCACCCGAAACAAGAATTGCCCGGAGCAAGGGGTGCAGTGAGGAAGGCAGCTTATCCTGGAATCGATCAAGGAGATTATCACACAAGTGAGTTACCGACTTAAGGCTGATGTTGGGTCGGCAGAAGAACGCACGAAGCACTGAGGTACACAGCCGGATTTCATCGACAGAGCTTTTAAGGCGTATTTTATCGATAATTTCGAGAAGGATTTCTTCAACCCATTCATAGGGGACCCAGCGAAGAAAAATCATCAGCCTTCCAAGCCACGAAAAAGTGTGTTTCATGTCGGCGGCGGTAATCGATGATGCTTGGGACAGGTGCTCGATATGCCCCCGCATTTTGTCGTGAAGAAGACACATGAGTCGCCATTGACTTATATGTCCCACCACAATCCGGGCAGCGATTCTGGGTATTTCGGGGTCCGATACCCAGGTCTGTTCAAGACAATATCTGTCAAGCATCACGACAAGGTGATCGTAGGGAAGGGGGTCTTTTAAAACAAGGCGAAGCATTTCGTATCGCCGGTGAAGAAAAGCAACTTCAAGATCTCTGATCAGTGCTTCAATGTTATCACGGTGCGCAGGCGGGATACGGGGTATAATCGTGTTGAATTCCAGATGGAGCGGCGTGTTTTTCTCCATACTATTCATAAAGGAGCCAGCAAGGCGGTCGATTTCTTTCTTCAGTTCCGGACCAAGATTCTCTACAGCATAGGCAGTGAGATTACTCGCCGGATCATCACCAAAAGTACCTTTCACCACTCTGACCCCAGGACAGGTGTGAGAAAAGGTTTTGCATGTATGTTTCTTTTGGGGCATGGCGGTGTATCGGGGTTCAGGGTTGAGGTCTTGAACGGTTCAATTATCTTTGTCTAATATCCAGATCCACCATCGTCATCCACCATCCTCTTTTCCCCTAACCTTCAACTTTCATTCACCTTTCAACGTTTAACTTCCATTTAACTCTCAACCTTACCCATTCACCCCAAGGTATACTGCCAGGCCGGTCATGACCATACCGAGCAGGACTTTGAGGAGCACCATGTTTTTCTGCGTTTTTTTGGCGAGGTCCGACCATTTCATGCCGTAGTAGGCCAGCCCCATCACAATGAGGAGGGGAAGGACAAAGAGTAAATTATAAAAGGCAAGGTAGAGATAGCCTTTGATTATGAATTCCTGTTGCCGTGTCATGGCGGCGATATAAGGAAGGTACATCTGGCCGGTACAGATAGCTTCGAGCAGGGTGACGAGGAACCCGGTGATAATCGATCCGATGACGAGACCGCGATTGCTCAGATTTCCCGAGATGGTTTTGTGAATCCGGATTTTCACCGCCTTTGGGAGTTGCAGGGTAATATCCTTTGTTTTACCGGTTCTGGCATAGACAACGGCATCTTTGAAACTGAAAAATGCTACCCCTACGGCGATAGTAAAGGCCCCCCATCGTATAATCGATTTACCGATAGTGTTTTGCTGGATCGGTTCGATAATGCCCTTGAGCCCTGCCCCCATGGCAAAATAGGTGACAAAAACCGTCGCGGTATAGGAGAGACCGACAATCATAACTTCAGACCGTTTCCGTTTCTGTGTTGCCAGAAAGGATACCAGGAAAATCATGGTTGCGATTGCACAGGGATTGACACCGTCGGCCAGCCCCGCCACCAGGGTGCCGATAAAAAAGCCCCAGCCCCGGGTTTTTTCTCTGAGATAGCCGGCCACATCAACAGAATCCCGGGATACACTATCGCCCCCTGCTTGTTTACATACATCGAGACATTCTCTGATTTTTTTCTCGCCGTATGTCATGATATCATCGTAGCCGGTCAGGAATGTGTCGGGGAAAAACAGTACCTGCGGGGAGGATTGGGTGACCCCGTATTCGGCTTCCATGGTAACAAGGCGTTCAAATCCCTCATCGGTGTCGATATCGTGAAAATGCAGGTCGATCTCGGGATGCTTTTCGGCCATGGGTTTGAGCAGATGCTCTTTGATTTCCATGCACTCTCCACAGGTGCTGGAGCCGAAAAAATGGAGCTCCAGTTGCGACTTCTGTTGCTGATCGGCCGAAAGAGAAAGTGTAATTATCAGGGTGAAGAGCAGGATTTGAACAGTTTTCATTGGCACTGTGCCTCGTGGTTACGCGTTATAATTAAAGGGTGATAAAAATACTATAATTTCATCTGTGCACTAAAGGAAGCCGACACATTATTTGAATTACGGCTGTTGCTTCGATATCTTTTATGCTGATATTCTGCGGTGCCGCTGAGAGAGACTTTATCGGTAAGCGACCAGTAGAGATCGCTTCGAAGCCGCACACCGGTGTTGCTCGATTCATAGTAATAGGATTTTTCCTCCATATTTTCCCGGAGCCATGCAAAATAGAACCTGAAATCGAATATTTGTGGTGCGAGACGGAAACCGATTTCGGGTTCAAAGACAACAGAGGTTTCATCGATATACTGAATGACCGAAAATCTCTCATCCGCGACAGGATCGATTGCGTTATACCGGCGATAAATAACCGGAATTTCCAGGCTGATCTGGAGAAAGGGTGAAGGAGAAAGTTCAATACCCGGCCCTGCTTTTAAAGAGGAACCATAAAGCGAGTATGCGGCGGGAATGGTGGTGTCTTTAGCTACAGTATCCAAGGGAAAACGGGGAAATGGATTGTAAATAATCGAATCGACTGAAAAGAGGAAATTCTGGTTGTATTCTTCGTGGCTATACAGATAATCGAGTATTACCGGTACCCTGATCAGCTCGTTGATTTTTCGCTCTATTCGTCCTTCAAATTCATAATCACTTCGCGTATCGATTCTCCGGGAATTGGGATAGTGCTCGAAGAGGTAGCCAGCCATAAAATTACAGGTTATCCGGTTCAGGAGCAGATCAGCGGTTAGTGTCGGACCGAACCGGTAGATATCCAGCGAGTCGATGCCGGATGAATCACCGATACCGGCATTCCGGTCATAATAATCTTTGTACTGAACGAGAAAACCGGCGGTATAGGTCTTTTTGAAATCCCGTGTGGTAAACTCACCCAGGGGGGTGGTTGAATATTCCAGATAAGAGCTTCTTCCCGAACGGTTGTAGCGGTAGGTTCTGTTGGTGACTGCAAGGGGGAGTGAAAATCCTGCCGGGTTATCGAGGTGGAAACTCTGCAGCTCGAGTCTGATTTCACCTTCCAGAAGATCCGACGTATCGGGGGTATCACCGCGGAACTCATCACTGCGCATCAACTGTTTTTCCGCTTTTGCATATATATCGGTATTAAGCCACTTCTTGAAGAAGTGAAACCGGCTTTCGAGATCGATAGAGGTCCTGTTGTTGCCGATATACACCGATGGCGTCAGGGAGCGGATAAAGGCACTTGAGGGAGTATACTCCAACGATGCTTTTGCGAATACCGCAAAGGGTTCTTCCTTAAGCTGCTGGATTGAATCCCTGGCTTCCTGATCGCTGGTATCTGCTTTCCCGATGTCTTTGAGATAGTAATAATCCATGCCGCTCATGATACGCCATGTGTTTTTCATTTCAGGAGGGCGGTGCTTTGGCGCTGATCCGGGCGGGACGGGTGTTTGGATCACCGGTGCGATCTCATTGAGCAGATCGAGAGCTTCGGTATAGAATCCCTGCCCGGCGAGTGCATCTGCGGCTTTAACCGCTTTGAGAATATCTTCGTCTTGCGACTGCATCATTTTGTTGCGGGTATGATAATAGTTAAGTGAATCGGCAGGCTGGGCAGCAGCGGACAGGGAAAGCAAAAAAAGCCAGAGCGTGAGGACTGGGAGCTGATTTCTCATTGGGAATTACCGGCAAGGTCGGCTGCTTTTTCCAAAAATTTCCGTGCAATAATGAATTCCGTTTCCGCGCCTTTTTTGTCGTTGGCTTTTTGAAGCTCTTTTCCCTTTGTAAAATGGGAAATGCCCTGGTTCAGCAGTGATTGTGCCTGCGCACTCCCGGACCGGCCGACCAGTTTTTTGGCCCGGGCGATCATGGATTCGACACGTTCCTTTTCCCCGGCATTGTCGTCACATATTGTTTGAAGTTTTTCTATGGCTCCGAGGGCCATATCGATAGCGGCGGCGGGCTTGTTCCGGTCAAGCGCCTCCTGTGCTTCACCAAGCATACGTTCGGCGCCTTTGATTGTCCTTGGGTCCGCTGTCGCTTTGCAGCGGGCGATCTTTTTCTCTGCTCGGGAGAGGACCTGCCCGGCATTCGCCGACCGTCGTGCCTGAAGTTCGAATTCGCCGGTTTTTGCCGAATATTCCGCAAGTTCCGAGTAAATACTTTCCGCCTGACGGCACATGAGGTTGACACTCGAGCGGATACAATCCTTGCACGGCGCCGCATCATCCTGTGCAGCAAGATCGTCTTCTATCTTGTCGACCTGATTCCGGGTCCGGTCGAGCCGGTTTTTGAAATACTCTATCTTGTTAAGAGATGTCTCGACATGGCGGCCAATAGTTTCGTTCCCCGAAGCCTCGGCCATCATATCCAGGTGGTCAATAGAACGTTCGAGTTTTTCCAGCTGCTGTTCGGCTCGCTCAAGACGGCGAACGCATCGTTCCTTTTTATTCTTTACCTGCTGAACATTACCGGCGCCAGCTGCAGTCATCAGGAAGCATAAACATAACCATCCTAATTGATACGTTTGGAACCGTCTCATGGGCTAATTTTCGACTTTTGTGAATGGAACCGTAGCGGAAAAGGTTTCACCGGTAATACGAATGATATAGTTCCCTTTTCCAAAGGACCTTAGTCCGGTATCGGCGATATTTCTAAAATCGAATTTCCGTATCCCGGGAGTCAATACTGTTTTCAGAATTTTCCGACCTCGGGCGGTATAAATACCAATTCTGCAGGGTGAATGCAATGCCGGCACGGTCAATATTAAACTCGAAGGATTAAACGAAAATCCATCGCCCCCCAAAGCTGGTGTAGTGCGGGCCACCGGAACAGAGAGGGTGTCGTTCACAGTAATATCATAAAAAGTATATCCTCCGTCCGACATGGAGGTATCACAGTTGATATAGACTTGCTTTAGTACGTGAATTCCCCCGATCTCAATCCAGGAATAGCATGTATGGTACTGAAGAATGTCCGATTCATCATAATAGGCAAATTTCGTGATCGTCCAGGATAGTGTATCAATGAAATATTCAAAGGTATAGTTGGTAATGGAATCCTGATACCAGAGCTTGAGTGTATTCCCGCCGGTCGGTTCCACTGAAGCATTATAACCGAGGAGTGCTTCGGGATAGGAGGGCGACATGATCGGGGCATCAAGTACGGTCGTGTGCATATCATGACTGCACCCGCTGAGAAAGTTATCGGAAAGCTGTGGTGAATACTGTCCTTCAACCGAGTCGATAAAGAGCCAGGTTGATTCGGGCTTGTGATAGGAGTATCGACCGATACCCTCTGTACTTACACCCATTCACCCACTCACTTTTATGACTTCGGCCTTTGCCTGATAGGAGTCTATTTTTTCGACATTTTCATTCATTTTTGAAGTCACGTACACGATATCCTGGGCTGCAAGCATGCACCCCCCGGTCAGAGCGATAACCAGAGCATTTCGAAGTGAAAATTTCATTAAAAATCCTTTGAGAGTCGTGAATGAAGAGCCATAATAATAATATAGTTAATGGATAACAGAATGCCAGGGGAGGCTTTTTGCCTTAACCCAACCATTCATTTTGCACCCCTTTCTTCACCCAATTATTTTCAACAGTTCCATTTTTTTCGAGGATTATGCTATGCATGTCTACAATCTTGTTTCATTTGCGGGCATTTTTATTTTTATTGGTATAGCCTGGTTGTTATCGAGCGATAAAAAACGGATGAACTGGCATGTTGTGGGATGGGGGATCGGACTTCAGCTCATCGTTGCGTTTTTCATTTTCATTGTCCCTGCAGGTGCGAAGCTTTTTCTTTTTGTGAATGATATCGTTGTCAAGGTGTTGGAATCGGCCAATGAAGGTGCCCGGTTTGTCTTTGGTCCTTTGGCCATACCGCCGGGGGCTGAAGGATCGATGGGGTTCTTTCTGGCTTTCCAGGGATTGCCGACCATTATCTTTTTTTCCGCGCTTATGGCGATCCTCTATTATTTCCGGATCATGCCGTTTCTTATCAGGTGGTTTGGTTCGGTGTTCAGCCGGTTGATGAAACTTTCGGGTGCCGAATCACTCTGTGCATCATCGAATATCTTTGTGGGCGTCGAATCCTCCCTGACTATCAAGCCCCATTTGAATGAAATGACCCGCTCCGAATTATGCACGGTCCTTACCGCAGGGATGGCAACGGTGGCTTCCAATGTCCTGGCGCTCTACGTGTTCATGCTTCAGGGCCGGTTCCCGACAATTGCCGGTCATCTTATCTCGGCATCCTTTCTTTCGGCACCGGCAGCGTTGATCATGTCCAAGATTATTCTTCCCGAAACAAAGACTCCCAAAACCCTCGGGGTTGCCATCCACCCCCATTATGAAAAGGAAAGCAATGTATTTGAGGCCATAATACGGGGGGCGAATTCCGCTGTGAAAATGATTGTCGGCATTGTGGCGCTCCTTATAGCCTTTTTAGGCCTTGTAGCGCTTGTTGATCTCATTATTGGGGGGATCGGAACGCCGGTCAATGAATATCTTGCGATTAATATCGACTGGTCTCTCAAAGGGCTTCTGGGGTATGTATTTTATATACCGGCACTGATTTGCGGTATACCACCGGCAGATGCCGGGGAGATCGCAAAGATAATCGGCGAACGACTGGTGGTCACCGAAGTGACTGCCTATAAAGATCTGGCATCGCTTATTGCCGAAGATGCACTGGTCTATCCCCGTTCGGCCGTGATAACGACCTATGCGCTTTGCGGCTTTGCCCACGTGGCCTCCATGGCTATCTTTGTGGGGGGCGTTTCAGCTCTGGCACCTTCAAAAACCCGCGTCCTTTCCAGAATCGCTTTTCGCGCCCTGATCGCTGCAACCCTGGCCTGCCTCATGACCGCGTGCATTGCAGGTGCTTTTTATACGGAAGGATCGATTTTGCTGGGGAACTAGGGGGCGAAAGTTCAAGGTCAAAAATTGAAGGTCGAAGGTTGAAGATTAAGAGACGAGCATCGAAAGACGAGTATCCTTTTTCCCGCCATTTGACATAAAAGAGCCGGATATTCTATTTTTAAGAAATTTGTCTGAACATACAATATTGTTCTTTGAGTACATAAATATATGATTATTGCGATAGATGGTCCTGCCGGGTCGGGTAAGAGTTCGACTGCAGTTGAGGCTGCACGGCGGCTCGGGTTTCTTCATCTGGATACCGGAGCCATGTACCGGGCGATAACCCTTAAATGCCTGCGGCAGGGAATTGACCCTACCGATACGCCGGCATTGGCTTCACTGATGGAGCACACGGAATTGGATTTTTCCGGTGTTCCTCCGCATACGACGGTATGGATGGATGGTGAGGATGTTAGTACTGCGGTGCGGAGTGATGAGGTCACGAGGAACGTTTCCGACTATTGCAAACCCATGGTTGTCCGGAACGCGCTTGTAGCGCAGCAGCGGGAGATCGGCAAAAGCATTTCCGTTGTGTGTGAAGGGCGGGATATCGGAACCGTGGTTTTCCCCGATGCCGAATTGAAATTTTTCATGGTTGCATCGGTTGAAGAGCGAGCCCGCCGCCGGCAAAAAGATTTTCTGAAACTGGGAATCACAAAATCCCTCGATAATTTAATTGAGGAGATCCGTGAGCGGGACCATAAGGATTCATCGCGGGAAAACAGCCCCCTCTGTAAGGCCGGGGATGCTGAAGAAATCGATACGACAACGATGTCATTCGATCAGCAGGTTTCCCGTATTGTAGAAAAAGCATCCGTGCTCATAGAAAAAACAAATACCGGATAAAAAGTATATCATAAAAACAAAACTTTTTTTTTCACCCTTAACCAAACAGTACCCTTAGGAGGGAGTAAATTACATAATGGCAGATTCTGCAACAACAGAAGAAAACAAAACTCACTATGGCGTTGATGCGCACGGAAATAAGGTTGACCTTTCGGAGTTTGAGGAAGATTATTATCATTCTACAGTTGAATCAACCGAAATGCTCGAAGAGTATGGTCCGTCGCTGGCGAACATTGAGGACGGAAAGGTTGTCACCGGAAAAATTCTTCGGATAACCGATAAAGAAGTTATCGTTGATGTCAATTTCAAGTCGGAAGGCGTTATTCCGGTTTCCGAATTCAAAAATATCAATGAATTTAAAAACGGCGACGAGATTGAAGTATTTCTCGAGCAGGCCGAAGACAGTGAAGGCCAGATAATTCTTTCCAAATCCCGGGCCGATTTTCTCCGGGTTTGGGACAGGATCCACAAGGCCTATGAAAATCAGGATACCGTTGAAGGCAGAGTTCTTCGACGGATCAAGGGCGGTGTTGTCGTCGATCTTTTCGGCGTTGACGCTTTCCTTCCAGGCTCCCAGATCGACCTTCGCCAGATACCCGACATGGATGCCCTTATCGGTAATACCTATAAGTTCCGGGTTATCAAAGTGAATAAAGTACGGCGAAATATCGTTGTCTCCCGCCGGGTGATCCTCGAAGAGAACCGGCAACAGATGCGCGACAAAATCCTTGCCGAACTCGAAAAAGCTCAGGTTCGTGAAGGTACGGTCAAGAATATCACCGATTTTGGCGCCTTTATCGATCTTGGCGGTGTTGACGGTCTTCTTCATATCACCGATATGTCCTGGGGACGAGTCAATCATCCATCGGAAATCGTTGCTCTGGGCGACAAGCTGAATGTCAAGGTGCTCGATTTCAACGAAAACAAAGAACGTATTTCACTGGGCCTCAAGCAACTTACCGAACATCCGTGGGAAGGCATTGAGAACAAGTTTCCTGAAGGTTCCCGGGTCCGCGGTAAGATTGTCTCGATCACCGATTATGGTGCATTCATGGAGCTTGAAAAGGGTATTGAAGGTCTTATTCATATTTCCGAGATGTCCTGGACCGAGCATATCAAGCACCCGTCGAGAATTGTCGGTATCGGCGATATTGTCGAGGCGGTCGTGCTCAGTGTTGACAAAGATAACCAGAAGATCTCGCTTGGATTCAAGCAGCTCGAACCGGATCCGTGGGAAAATGTCGAGAGTGAATTCCCCGTGGGGAGCATTGTCAAAGGAAAGGTCCGTAACATCGCCGCTTTTGGTGCCTTTATCGAATTGAAAGAGGGTGTTGACGGTCTTGTGCATATTTCCGATATGTCCTGGACAAAGAAAATCAACCATCCGGGAGAATTGCTGAAAAAGAACGATATCGTTGATGTCAAAATTCTCAGCATCGATGAAGCCAAGCGGAGGATTTCGCTGGGACTCAAGCAACTCACCAAAGATCCGTGGGATGAACTGGCACAACAGTTTGCCATGGGCACCGAAACCGAATGCGTGGTTGCCCGGATTCTCGACCGCGGTCTGGTTGTGGATCTCAGTGATGATGTTGAAGGTTTTATTCCGCTGGCCCAGCTGGGGCAGGACCTCAGTCATCCTTCGGAGGCATACAAAGCCGGCGATACAATTCCCGCAAAGGTCATTGAGTTCGACTCTGATGCAAAAAAGATTAATCTCAGCGTGAGCGAATATTTCAAAGACAAAGACTCGAGCGAATGGGAAGCCTACACGGCAGAACATGCTCCAGCAGAACCCAGAGAAAAGGAAGAAAAGCCGGAAGAAAAAGCTGCAGAAACACAGGCGGAAACGCCTGCTGAAGAAACAGCAGAAGCACCTGCTGAAGAAACTTCCGCTTCCGAAGAAACGGCAAGTGCCGCAACCGAAGAAACGGAAAAGACCGAAGCACCGGCTGAAGCTTCTGTTGAAGAAACACCCGCCGAAGAAAAGCCTTCTGAAGAACCTGTTGCCGAAGAACCTCAGGAAGCTGAGGAGAAGGAAGAGGATGAAAAAGAGAAGTAGGTCGGGATAGTTTCAGCAAGCTATGACGAATAAAGATACGGGTAAGAGCCTTTCGGGGCACTTGCCCGTTTTTACTCCCTTACCACTCCATACCGCCAACCAAAAACAGGTTGTCGATTCCCCAGTTTGGTTCCATGATACCGGCATTGGAAATATGGCGGTATCTGAGTTGGAGGTTGATACCGGTTCCCCCCGGACCATATTTGCAGATGCCGATTGCGAAATTATCGGAAAAGATATAACCGCTTGCCTGTTTGTCGCAGACTACCGAAATGAAATGGGGCCCCGACCCGATCATGGCATAGCCACAGAACCGGGGGGAAAAATTGTAGCGATACTTGAGGCCGATTACTGTAGCACCGAATTCGATTTCAGAAAATCTGTCTCTGTATATCACCGGGTTAATTTGGGGCTCGAAATACCATAAAAGCCTCCCCCTGCTCCCCGCGGCCGTACGCTTCCGAGTCAAATTAAGGGAAATAGTCCCCATCAGAAGCAGCGGATAATACTGCTCCTGATTATCAAGCTCTTCAGCAAGTATCACACTATATCCCGCAGAAAACCCGAGTTCATCCAGAAGCGGCGCCTTTGAAAGATCCCCGGATTCGGCCTGAGCAGCGATAAGGAGAAGGAAAAGGCAGAGAAAAAGATTCCGGATAAAATTGTGATATTTTTTCATTGATCGTCCTTAGTCATCATCTCCTTAATCTTACTTCCTTTTTTCCTCTCCCTCGTCATTCTTAATCATTCTCATTGTCTTGCATCCTCCCATTCTCTATCCCATCCATTCCCCGATCCCTCGGTCAACCGCCAGTGCTGCAAGGCCGAAGAGTAATTCCAGCTTTGTCAGTTTTGAAAGCTTTCCGAGTTGTTGTTTCCACTGTGAGGATAGCAGGTGCATGACCGTATATAGGTGAAGAGGGATGATGAGTGCCAGAACGATAATAAGATAGGGTTTCTGAAAATGTCCGAAACTGTAGGGGATAAACAGGAGGACCGTGTAGACAAGCGTGAGTGCATAGAGGATTATTTTTATCACTGTCTCGGGTAGCGATGCCGTGGTGATAATACCCGAATCGGTATCGCCCGGGGAGTCCTGAATATCTTTGACTATCTCCCGTATTAGATTAAGAAGAAATGCCAGTGCTGCAGGAGCAAAGAGGTATTCTCTATGTTCTGCGCCAAGGCCGCCGTAAATAATCGGATAGGCTACGAGAAGGCTGACAATGATATTACCTGCCAGAGGTGTAGCTTTCAGCCTGCGGGCATAGAAAAAGAGCAGAATGCAGGGAACCGCGGTTGCCGCCAAGTGGAGCCATGATACCAGATATGCACAAAGAAGTGCGGTGATCAGGAGCAGTAAGGCAAAGACTCCTGCCGCAAAGGGAGAGATTTCACCTGTGGGAAGAGGTCGGTCGGGATGATTGATTTTGTCCGATTCGATATCCCTGATATCATTGATCACATTGCCGAACCCGGTAGCACACACTGCTGAGATCATGAGTAACAGCAACTCCCAGAGGGGCCTGTCTGCATGGGAAAGCCAGAACCCCAGTGCCACTGCGCCGCCGGCCATGGCTGCATTGCCCGGACGGATAAAGGTGAAATATGAAACAACAGGTATCATTTTAAATCGTAAAATGGTATTTTAACAACACTTATAGATAGAGTATTAAAATAAAATCGGACCGGCGAAAGATGGGAGAAAAGGAATCGTATATGGAAAAGAAACTGCCGTTTTCCAATAAATGGGTGCTGCTTATTGTGATAACAATTGTCGGATTTCTTGCAGACTGGTACACAAAGTATCTTGCGGAAACAATGCTCCGCATGGGAAAACCGGTGGAGGTGATCGGCGATTATCTTCAGTTTATACTCGTATACAATAAAGGGATGCTGTTCGGGTTCGATCCCCGCTCCATTTTCCCCGGATTCCCGCTTCATCTTTTCTTCTTTATATTTTCCACTATCGCAGTAATCGTCCTGCTTATCTACTATCACCATATTCGGGTAAATGATCTCCCTATGCGTTTCGGCTTGGCATTGATCCTTCCGGGCGCAATCGGCAACCTCTGGGACAGAATTATCCATCCGCAGAAAGGGGTAGTGGATTTCATTAAAATGGGAATTTCCGAAGACGTCTACTGGCCGATATATAACTTTGCCGATATCTATGTCTCCGTCGGGGTGGGGATTTTGCTTTTCTGCTTTATACGGGATGAAGTGCAGAGTAAGAAGGAACCAGAGAGTTTTGTGGAGGAGAAGGGAAAAGAGCGTGGGATGATAATGGATGAGAATAATAGGCAACAATAATAGAACTGGCTTCTGACCACCGATTTTTACATGAATACCTATATAATAGATGAAAATTCTTCGGGGAGCCGTCTTGATGTGTTTGTGGCGGGTGTTATGGAAGGTATGACACGGTCGCAGGTGCAGAAGGCGATCAAGTCGGGCGGTGTGCTGGTGAATGGGACAGTTGCCGGGAAAAACGTACGACTCAAGAGGGGTGATGACGTTACTATCGATGAACAGGAGATGACAGCACTCACTTCAACGACACTCGTGCCTCAGGATATTCCCCTTGATATTGTTTACGAAGACAATTACCTCATTGCAGTCAACAAACCCGCGGGTATGGTGGTACATCCGGGAAGCGGAGTGCGGGACAGCACCCTTGCCAATGCCCTGGCATATCATATCCCTTCACTGTCCGACGGCTTTGCCCACGACCGTCCGGGCATCGTTCACCGGTTAGACAAAGAAACTTCCGGTATTCTTTTAGTCGCCAAAACAAATCAGGCCCATGCCGCGCTGGCATCACTTTTTTCAGAACGAAAAATATCCAAACGCTATATCGGTATCTGTATCGGTGCCCGCCCGCAGGAGCAGGGGACTATCGAAGCTCCCATTGGGCGAAGCCGGTCCGATCCTATCAGACATGTCATAAAAAAAAACGGTAAACCCGCGAAAACATCATACCGTCTCCTTACATTCGAATCGGGCATTTCTGTTGTCGAGTTCAGCCCCCATACCGGACGGACCCATCAAATACGAATCCATGCCTCCTATACCGGATTTCCGGTTGTCGCCGATCCCCTCTATGGCGGAGACAGAGAACAGGTCAAAAAGATCGCCCCCCTCTACCGCCCCTTTGCCTACAAAATATTCAAATGCTTCACCCGCCACGCACTGCACGCATTCAAAATCTCCTTTATCCATCCTTTCACTCAAAAAGAAACGGAACTCAGCGCACCATTTCCGGGCGACATGAACGCAGCAATAGCGCTCTTTGAAAAAAACGGGAAAAGACCGGAGACAAGTACTCCCTAGCATATATAGTTATTTTGGACACCCCCGGGGCGGAAAGAAAATGCAAATACAAAAAGAAATTCAAGACATTATTCAATCATCTTCAGGATATCTACTGGGTTTCGCAAAAGTAGAGGGGTTATTGAGTGGGAAATTTCGAAGATATAAGTATGCGATTTCTATTGGAAAAAAAATGGATGATTTGATAATAGATTCTATAGAGAACGGTCCAACTTTGGAATATTATGAACTCTATAGAGAAACCAATGCGAATTTGGAAATGCAACTGCATAGAATTGAAAAAGTATTAGAAACTGCCGGGATAGGATACAAATTAGTAAAGCCAACCCTTAAGGACAAAGATGTGGATGAAGAATATCAAAAAACATTGAGAACAGAATTTTCTCATAAATTTGCAGCTACTCAAGCGGGTATTGGCTGGATAGGAAAAACTGATTTGTTGATATCAAAAGAATATGGCCCACGATTAAGGCTCTCTACAATATTGGTTGAAAATGGAAATTACGAATTTGAAACAGGCACCCCAATAATTAAAAGTAAATGTGGTAATTGTAATATCTGTGTCACTAATTGTCCGGCACAAGCTGCAAATGGAAAGAAATGGAATACTGAAACTGATAGAGATGAATTTTATAATGCCTTTAAATGCAGAAATAAATGTAGAGAATTGGCAAAAAGAAATCTTCAAAAAAATACAAGCATATGCGGTATTTGTGTTTCAGTCTGCCCAATAGGAAAAAAATGAATAACCGTCCCAATGAAAGACCGACGGAAGGGGCAATTCTTTTAATCGATCAAATAAAGCTTTCCCGTCACAAACCGACAATGTCATATCACGCCTGCAACGCTCTTCCTATGCACCTTCCGGTGCCATAGCCTATAATCAAGCATTTTGCACTCCGCAGTCCTGCTCCGTGGCCTTGCGGCCCTGCCTTCGGCAGTCGTCTCCGCACATCCCTATGCTCCGGCTCCTAAAGGGGATAAGGGGTGGAAACCCCTTTTAGTTATTCACGATCATACCAACCGAAAAAACAACCATAAAGGCCAGCCAGAGGTAGAGAAGGATACTGTTGAGCACCTGTTCGCTGACCGACTGGACTTCTTCCTGGTTCGGGGAGCTGCTTATCGCTTTGACCTCTTTGACATGTTTATAGATAGAATAGAGGGTCCAGATAAGCAGGAGGGCACCGACAATTTTTACGAGAATAATTGAGAGTTCCATAGATTAATCCTCTTGTTTTGGTGGGGGCGAATCTTCAGGGCCAACATCGATTTTTACTGCCTTAAGGCGTCGTGAAGAAATTTCGTTTTCATTCCAGAGCACCACAAATTCATAATACCCTTCTTCGGGAAGCGGCAGTCCGTTGATATTACCGCCGATTTCAACCACTGCACGGCGGTTTTCAGGACATTTTACATCCCAGGGAGGGAGTTTCATTGAAAAGGGACCATTTTCTTTTTTAAATTCCAACTGGATTTTTCCGTTCTGCGCAACATCGGTGAGTGCGATATACACTGCGCAATTACCGTGCTTTGACGGGAATTTCGGACTGTTAATGGAACTGAACGTTCCGGAAAGAATACTTTTACCCGTATGGGAATCCCGGTAATAGTAATCGCAAATGATCATGGCCAATACAATAGGTTTCATAATATGAAGATAACCCCTTCGTGGTGTCTGGAAACAGATTGTTTAAAATAATTTCATTGAACCACCGTAACAAACAGGACTTTGAATTATTGAAAAATGTATTTTTCTTTCAGTCCAACTCGATGCACTGAGCGTGCCGAAAGTCGAAAGTTAAAAGTTAAAAGTTAAAGGTTAAAGGTTAAAGGTTAAAGGTACAATGTTTTCTCATTTCGTGGTTCCCATAGTATTTCGGGACAGGTTTTTTGTTTTCAATTCTTTTCGTTTTCCCCACAATCGTACCCTTTTCCTTCAATTCGTCTCTATGTTTAAAAAATTGCTTTTTTCCGCCTTTATCTTTGGATTTGCGGTTCCGGGACGTGGAGAAACGCTTGTATTTCCTCCCTATGGTCATTCCTATGGAATCCGGAAAGCCACACCGAAACATCTTTTCATGTTTTTTGGTCCGGTGACATTTTTTGATGATCCCCAGGGGCTTGCGACCGCAAAGATGGATTCCCGCGATGATCCATCCACGGAAAAGGACGATGATGAGGTCGTGGTATATGGCGTTAATTCGGGAAGGCATCAGTTGATATACAACACTTCGATGTGGACCTTGGGGCTGTATGGAAAGAAAGGGAGCGGCAGGGATGAGTTTCTCGATCCACGTGGGGTGACCACCAATGCCCGGGGACACGTGTTTGTTGCCGACCGGGGCAACAATCGGATTGTTCATCTTTTCAATCCCGAAAAAGAGGTTCGGTGGGTGAAGGCCTTTGACGGCAGTAAGGGGGGCGGGCCGAAATTACGCAGTCCGGAACGGGTCGCTCTCGGTGCGCAGGGAAAAGTGTATGTCACCGATCCCGGCAACAGGAGGATCGTGGTTTTCGATACTTCCGGAGTGGTTGCACGAACCATACCCCGTCCCGGAGCAACCATGTTTGAAAAGGGGCCGACAGCGATTGCTGTTGCCGACGGCAGAATGAAATGGAGCTATTTCAATAAGGACCGTCTGATCCTCTGTGCGGATAAAGGGGGACGACGGCTCTGGAAAATCAAATTCGACGGCTCCGTTATTCGAAAAATCACCATGCCCTCGAATCACCGGGCCGAATATGCGGCGGTAGATTACTATCATAATCTATGGGTTACCGATAAGGAGAACCACTGCATTCTCAAGTTTGATCATAATCTGGAGCTGCTTGATGTTTTCGGTTCTTACGGAACAAAGGACAATCAGTTTGTCGAACCCCGGGGAATTGCTATCTGGAAACGCTACGGCCAGACATTCATCGCCGAAAAGAAGGGGGCACAGTATTACTGGATCGGCACTGAGCTGCAGTCAAAGGATTTTGAACGAAAAAGCCCCAATGTCTATGAACTCACTGTAGACTGCACCGAATACAGTTATGTCTCTTTGTTTAAGGCAACTGAATCGGATACTTCCTTTCTGGTGAAAAAACGCCGAATTCTTCCCGGCGGCACATCGCTGACAGTTAAAGATAGAAAAAATATTGTCGAAAAAGGCCCTCTGACCCTTCGAATTGAGCCAACCTATTCATCATATACTTATTTTCATTGGGATTATCCTGTCACCACCCAAACGAAACGGACAGCTGAATGAAACTGAGGAAAGAAGAAATACAGCGAAAAGTTCTCCATCTTATCTTCGGCATTGTGATTCCTGCCGGGATTTTTTATATCCCCAACTATGCAGCGGAGGCATCCTGGGTACCGGGGGGGATTAAACCGGAATATTATCCTGTGCTTATTCTGGCCTTTTTTACCTTCCTTTTCCTGGGTGGTGAGATCTTACGGTTCCGGGTGGCATTCATGAAGGGGGTCGTGAATAAGATGTTTGGTTCCATGATGCGGCCTGATGAGGAGAGGAAGTTTTCGGGGGCCACCTATATCTGTATGTCATCACTTCTCTGTTCGATAATTTTCATTAACCGTCCCCATATCGCTGCAATGGCGCTCTGGCTTTTTATCTGGGGTGATGCTGCGGCTGCATTGGTGGGAATAAGCATGGGAAAGATTAAAATCGGGAAGAAATCCCTGGAAGGGTCGGTTGCCTGCTTTATCTGCTGCGGCATATTGCTGATGGCTGTTTTTCCTCACATGCCCGGTCTTCTCAGCGCATGGTCCGGTACTATTTCTCTGCCCCTTGCTCTGATAACCGCCGCGGCTATTACGGTGATGGAGCTTTTTCCGATTACCATTAAAAATTTTGAGATTAACGACAACCTTACTGTTCCGGTTATTACCGGATTTCTGATGGCATGGCTCAATCCGTTTCTGGGATGAGCATGGAATGTCCACTGTGCCGGGAGCCTCACACGGTTTTTCTGGGGGCGGATGGACGGAGAGAATATTATCACTGTCAAACCTGTGCGTTGCGCTTTGTGCCGCCAAAGTATCATGTGGGGATTCATGAAGAAAAAGCACGATATGCACTTCATACCAACGATGGAGAGGATAAACAATATATCGGCTATCTCGGGCGTATAGTATCAAATATACAGAAAATCGCACGGCCGGGGGGCCGGATTCTGGATTTCGGCAGCGGCGAACACGCCGCACTAACTTCACTTCTGAAGAAGGCCGGCTATGAATGTGCAGCCTACGATCCCTTATACGGTGTCGGTGGCAGGGCTTTGGAAAAAAAATATAACTGTGTTGTTCTCTGTGAAGTTATCGAACACCTTCGAAAACCAGCCGAGGAGCTTCGTAAAATCTGGAAGGCCCTTGTTCCCGGTGGAACAGCCTTCATAAAAACCGCGTTCTATCCAGACAGCAATTTTCTCTCATGGTGGTACAAGGAAGATATAACCCATATATGTTTTTTTTCACAAGAAACGTTCCGGTATGTGGAACATCTACTGGAAAATACAGCGAGTTGCACAATTACCAGGCATTTCATTCTTCTGAGGAAGTACAATCAAGATGACGCATGAAAATCGAACGATAACTGAGTTTTATACACTTGGATTTCACGGCGACAGCTATCTTCTTGCCTGTGCCGACAGTGTTTTGAAAAAAGCAGAAGTTTTCATTGAAACCGGCGCCAATATCGGCTCAACGCTGGCCTATGTTGCCCGAACCTATCCCCATGTGCACTGCTACTCCTGTGAGGCCGATCCGGTGGCTTGCAATGAGGCTGCCCGGAGTATTGCCCGGGAGGAACTCGGTAATGTCATGCTCTTTTGCGAAAGTTCGCAGAATTTCATGCAGCGCCTGCGCCGCGATCATACCGAACTCTTTAGCCAGGAGACCATCTTCTGGCTCGATGCTCATGGAAACGGATTCGAGTGGCCCCTGAAAAAGGAAATTGAATTTATAACCAATCATTTCAAAACCGGCCATGCTTTCATTGATGATTTCAAGGTTCCCGGTATGGAATGGTTCGGGTATGATCAGTATAATGGCCAGGTGTGTTCCTTTGAATATATCCACGATGCCCTCGATTCATCCCGGAGCTATTCGCTCTACTACCCGAACTACCGGGATAAAACGTCGCCGCATCATCCATTGCGAGGCTGGGGGTTGCTTTCATTCGGAGCGAAAAGGGAACTGTTCATTCCAAAAAGAATAAAAGAAAAGGTGCGAAGTGAAATTCATGAGCCCGCGCAGTAATAAACCATCGGTCTCATTATATTACAAAAAGGAAATTGTTGACAGTTTCGTTGCCGACCCCCATGCTCCTTTTCTGGTAAGTTTTCCCCGCACGGGCAGTCACTGGCTGAGAATGGTGATGGAACTCTATTTCGAACGTCCCCTGCTCACACGGATTTTCTTTTTTCATGATAAAAGGCATTTTCTCGCGCTCCATACCCACGATCTCGAACTCGATATCCAGCGCAGGAACGTGTTGTATCTGTATCGCAACCCGGTGGATACGATTTTTTCCTATTTGCGGTATTATAAAGAAGATTCCACCGATTTTGGGGTGATCGAAGAACGGGCTGCATTTTATGGCCGCCATCTAAATAAATGGCTGCTCGATGAAGATTTTACAAAAAAGAAAACCATCCTTTGCTTCGACAGGCTGCGCAAAAACCCCGAAACGGAATTCCCCAAAATATGTGATCATTTCGATAGGCCTTTTGACGCCATCAGGCTTGAGCGATGCATCGCTCAGGTGTCAAAAGATCATGTTCGCACGAAGGTGCCTGATGATCCCCGGGTGATCGATCCGGCCCGGGACTATGATCGAAGACGGGAAGCGTTTCGTTCACGGTATGGGGAATATGTGCGCAGTATCGTGTTTAAGCGACCGGAATTGCGCGCCTCTTTTAAGCACCACTGACCGTATAAACCGGCCGTAAATTCCCATCAGCTCCCTTCCATACCTGGCCGGAACCAAGAGCGATTATTCCAGTACTCGAGTACTTCCACACTCCACTTTCACTCTCAGCATCGGCAATAAATTTGATTTCTGAAAAGGTAATTTCTATTTTCTTTGCCCCGAAAACTCATTTTTGTGATACGACAGTATACTACTAATGAAAGGAGCAGATTGTGCTGAAACCAATTTCTGAAGAGCGGGAAAAGGAGCTCGAGAAGATTCTTTCGGGCATGAGTCTGGAAGAAAAAGCCGGCCAGGTGCTATGTCCCTGGATTGAAAAAATGTCCTCTGACGACCTTGTTGCCATGCTTGAGAAGTACCACATGGGGAATGTGTATAATGGCGCGGAGAGTGCGGAGCGGTTTCTGGAGGTCAAGAAGGTTTTCGATGATTTTGCGAAGGACCATCCGATTCCGATTATGCAGTGCAGTGATCTTGAGCTTGGGGCGGGCGCACGGATCCAGCAGAATGCAACATCACTTCCCTGGCCCATGGCATGGGGAGCACTGGATTCCGAGGAAGTCTGTTATGAATGCGGTGTTGCTACGGCAAAAGAGGGGCGTATGCATGGTCATCACTGGAACCTCGCTCCGGTGGTGGATCTCAGTATGAACCACATGAATCCAATGTGCTATGCCCGACCTTTCGGTGAAAAACCCGATCGGGTTGCGGCTCTCACCCGGGCTTTTATTCGCGGCATGCAGGAACATGGAATGGCCGCCACGGCAAAGCATTTTCCCGGTGATGGTGTTGATGCCCGGGAGCCTCATGTGGCCACATCGGTGCACTCGCTTTCGCTGGATGAATGGTATAAAACCTACGGTTATGTTTATCAGCAGGTAATTGAGGAGGGCGTGCTGACAATCATGACCGCTCATATGGCCTTTCCCGCGATTGATTCGGATACCAACAGGAATATCGGCTACTGGCCTACGACGCTCAGTAAAAAAATCACCACCGATTTCCTCAAAGGCGAGCTTGGCTTTGAGGGAGTCGTTGTTACCGATGCTATCCGCATGATCGGTTTTTCGGCCCATTACCCGATCAATGAACGGGTTGCCCGGGCCGTTGCTGCAGGTGCCGATATCATTCTCGGTGGCCGCGATGAAGACTATCCGTGGCTTATGGAATGTATCGAACGGGGTATTGTGGATGAAGACCGTCTTACCGATGCATGCCGCCGCATTCTTAATGTCAAGGAACGGGTCGGCCTCTTTGACGGCAGCATGGAACAGACCGTTACCGATGAGGATAAAAAGAAATTCAGGAAACTGCCGGTGCAGATCGCCGAAAACTGCATGAGCATTGTCCGTAACGACGGCACTATTCCGGTCAAACTCGAAAAGGGTGACAAGGTCCTGTGTGTTGATGTTCAGTTTCTCGGTACCCTTCGTGAATTTGTTCAGAGCCTCCCGGTTGTTCGTGAAGAACTCGAAAAACGAGGTTTTAAAGTAGATTATAAGACAACACCGTTTCACGGCGATAAAATCCGGGAAATCATGCATGATTACAAAGCGGTCTTTGTGAATTTTAATGTTCCGCCCCGTTACGGTTCCACCCGCATGGTCAGCGAACTGGTCGAATCATTCTGGCGTGCATGGTGGACCGAACATCCGCAGGTGGTATTCACTTCTTTCTGTAATCCCTATACTATCTGGGAATTACCCAACCTTTCGAACTATATCAATGTATTCAGCAATCTTCCTGAAAACCAGCGAGCCGCGGTTCAGCTCTGGCTTGGCGAGTGTGAAGCCAAAGGAAAGAGCCCGGTGAGTCTGGAAGGAATTTTTGACTGTGAAGTTTAGGGTAGAGGGAGCGTTGAAAGTTGAAGTGTCGAATGGTGAACCTTAAATGGTTTGACATTTCGGCAGGATCGGCAGAGTAAAGATTCGTAAAGGCCGGTGGTCGGACCACCGGCCTTCGTACTTAAGCCCTCCCTCACGGTCGGGCTGCGGCATATCGATCGCTTACTAACCCCTCATACGTTCGTGCGCTCGTATGTTCGTGCACTCGGCTTAATACCCTTCCCGTTTGTTGCCACCCGGAAAGATATAATTCCGTTCTTTGAGTGCGGTGAAATTGAATTCACTTTCGGGGGCGCCGTTCCAGGTGCGCCATTGCATGGCGAGGGTCGAATTGTTGCTTTCGGGCTCCCACTTGATAAGTATCTGGTTGAACCGCTGAATCAGGGGAATACCGTCAAAAAGTGATTCTTCCGTGGTAAGCCTTTGCGTTCCGTGTTCGGCGCCGTTAACAAAAAGTGTCATGGTTCCGCTGCCTTTGCAGGCGAGATTGGAAAGCAGTTTCGGGTCCGGCTCAAGATATTCGGGAGTCATCCGATTGATAGGAGAAAAAACCTGATAGTAGACATAGAGCGGAGAACCGACACCCGGAGCGACAGTTCCACCATCACTCGGGATAATCTTCCACCCGTCGATGTTCAGGATAGACTTGTTCGGGCATCCTTCTCCGGTAATGCGGCAGCAGCGGCGCATGTCCTTTTCCAGTGCTTGATCGACCGGAATGGTCAGAATCTGAACTTCTCCAGGATAGCCGGGGGATTTACCACCGGCATTGGCACAGATTGTCCCGGAGAGCGGGCTTTGACCGGTATCTGCTCCGAGATTTGCCGCAAGACGGTTTTTCAATCGTCTGAACCGGTCCCGTTTTTCGAGGGGCGGGGCAAACTGATTAATATAGATATGGCCCGCTTCCACCGGTATACGGCCCAGCACAACGGCTTCTTCCGGTTTTTCATCGTAGAGAAACCGGGACAGGGTATGGGCTCTGACTCGCTCCTTTTTACCATTGTATACCATCAGTTCTTTTAAACAGGATTGTGTTGGCGTTGCCAAGAGCGGTTCGAGGCCGTCGGTATGATCGAGGAACCAGTCGCCAATGACAAAATTTTCCGTGCTGGGTGGGGCATAGGTCCAGGTTTCAATACAGCAGATGTCCTCATTGGAAACACCGCTCAACACAGGGGCATCCGCGACCCGTACAGCCTGATAGATTTCATCGATCTTTTTCAGCGAAAGTGAGGTCCCGGCGGAGCTGTTGAGCTTTTCGCATGCCTTTGGCGTCAATGACTCGATAATTGCATTTCCTCCACTGCGCGCATGCTCGACCGCACGGGTAATATCACTATCGCTCGAGCCGTCGGCAACAAGAACAGGAGAGGCGTCTTCGGGCCGGACATAGGCTGCTGCATATTCCAGCAGTTTCATCATGAGCCTGGCCGCGGCAGGAATTGTCCTGAATTTATCGCTGATCCGAAGTTGACAGGCCAAAAGACACCCCTTGCCCTGAGTATACTCGAAAAGCGGTGTATGATAGATGCCACCTTCACCCCAGCGTCCCTCACCGGAATCGATAATCGGCAGGATGGAACGTAAATCATCTTTGCGATACATGATTTGGGCCACGAAAGAATCCGAAAGCAGTGATGCATAGGGGTCTTCACCCCAATGTTCGAAATCGGAAGGCGAGAACCCATTAAGGACGGGATGATCATAGGCCCTGGGAAAGGCCGAAAGCACCTGTGCATGCTCGAGAGTCAGCGACGGGAACAGCGAGCATTCCTGCTCCAACAGGATAATCCTTCCGCCCCGGGAGATAAAATTGTCGATTATTGTATTCTGTGAAGATTCGGGGACAACGCAGTTTTTTCCTAAAACCGCAATGTCGCATTCCCTGAGAGAATTCTCACTTATCTCTTCCAGAGTGACAAAGGAGATTCCCGCGGCGGTGAACAGGTCGTGAAGATAATCGGCTTTATGGAGCCCGATTTTCTTTGCAGTGATTGAAGCGGTATCCACTGCAGGAAAATCCTTTCCGGATGCAAATGTTATTTGACGGTCCCATATTTCGAGAGCGGCGCCGTTGCTCGTAAAGGCAACTTTGTAGGTGTAGGTTCCGGCTTCCCATTTCTCCGGAATTTTCATGGTGCACTTTTCGGCGACCACTTCTCCCCGGGGGATTTCGATTGTGCACGCCATCCCGTGTTTCTGGACGCCGTCTTTTTCGAGGGTCACCGAGAGACCGCCGGCAATATCGTGATCCGTATCGTTGACCAGGTGAATCTCCCGCTCAAAAGTATCTCCCAGATAGTATTGAGAGTTGAGCGAAAGATCGATCGCTGCAAAGGGACGGAACGCCGATACCTGACGTCCGAAAGAATGATGAGGCGTATATCCTTTTCCGTCTTTCCAGAAGCTGAATTCGGAAGAATGAGCTTCAACATACAGAGGTTTTGTCCCCGGTGCGGAGAGATCATCGTAGTGGAGTTCGATCGGTTCCTTTTCCATACGGAGATTACAGACACAGGAGACATTCCAGGGTCCAAAGCAGGAGACTCCCAAGGTCCGTCCGGCCTCGACAATAAGCTGGGTATCGAGTCCACCCCAATCATCGACAGTATGAAAATCGGCATAGGCTTTATCACCGCCGAGATTGAACACATTGTGGGGACCCGCCATATGATACCAGCTCATTTCCGAGGAGAGAAGGGGCTGCTCACGATGCCACCATCCCAGTCCCGAACATGCTTTTCCGTAGTGACGGGAAATGATCGGCTGTTTCCCCTCATTCCATATGGTAGTATCACCATCAGGGTAAGCAATACGCGTCGGGTCGAGTTCATGAATCATCTGCTGCAAACGGGGAGGTTCTTTGAGCAGAAGATCGCTCTCACCACCCCGGCATTCTCCTTTCAGGTCTTCATTCCAGCGCATCTCGTTTTCATAGCTCCACAGAAGGATGGAGGGATGATTTTTATCACGGCGGATAAAATCTTTCAGATGTTTCCGTGCTGCTTCCCAGAACTCGGGAGATTCGGAGGCAAGGATTTTTCCCGATCCGGTAATGAGCGATTCGGCGGTAATTAGAATCCCTTCCTCATCAGCCAGGTCCAGATACATCCGTGGATGGGGTGCATTATGGAGACGGCTGTGATTCATGTTGGCGTCATGGATCATGCCGAACCATTTACGGACCCAGGCTTCGGTAAGCCAGAAAGGTGCAAGCTTGTGGCCCCAATCGGAAAAGAGGTGAACCGGAGAGCCGTTGAGAATCAGCTTGTGGCCCTCGATCCAGATCTCCCGGAACCCGAACCGTTCGAGAGTGGTTTCGAGCGTCCGGCCACGTTCTTCAACCGAAGTTCGTATCTGATACAAGACCGGATTGCCCGGCGACCAGAGTTCCGGATCCTCCCATTTCATGCTGCACTCGATACATTCGGTTGAGTTGGGAGCGAGGGTAAGCTCTTTTGAGGGAAGCGAAAGGACTTTTTCCTTTGTATAAGGATCGTTATGCTTGTCCCATCTGATAATATCGGGGGCGACCGTGACGGTACGCTCCTTCTGAGAACTGTTGGTTATTTCAAAAACGGCGGTAAGTTCGCTGTTTCGTACCGATGGACGAATTGTGATATCGGAAACATACAGATCGCTCCGTTCGATCAGATACACATCCTGCCATATTCCCGAATTGGAGACGGTAAATGCGGTGCCGACAGGAGTAAGAAAGCGGTTGTTATGATTGCGGGGATAGTCGTCGATATACAGCGCTACTTCGTTGGTCCCGGTCTTCAGATGCTCGGTTACATCGATTTCCAGCGGTAGTGCACAATCGTGATGAGAACAGATCTTTTTACCGTTCAGGAAAAGATGGGAATGGGGCATAACAGCTTCGAAGAGCAAAAAATACCGTTTGTCCGGAGTGATCTGCTTGATATCAATGGAGCGACGGACCCATCCTTTCCGGGTTGTCGACCATTTGAGTGGATAGCGGAATGCATCGAAGAGAAACTCCCACTCTTCGTTATCGGTTATTTTGTCGATGGACATGGGACGGTAATAGGTTTCGCCCTTTTTCCGGACCATGGCGGTCGATTTTGTCCAGAAAGAAGGCACGAGATAGGTATCGGAAATCCAACCTTCTTCAGGAACCGTATCACTGCTGAGAGTGCCGTAGTCGGGAAGTATGTCCCAGTAACCGTTGAGGCATGTTTTTGTGACGCCGTTGCTGTTGTTTGCCATAGGTAAATCCCCTTCAATCCGCTATTTATAATGTGCAGGTGTTGGTGAAAAAATTAAGGGTCTAAAATAATATATTTATTCGATACCCTGGCATTTTCTGCATATTTCCATGAAAAGATCGCCGTTGCGAAGTCGTGTGCGGATCGATTTGAATTTTTCGCTGTTCCAGATATCGATAATATTTTCGGTTGCGGCATTCCCGAAGACATGGTGCCCCATAAAGTCGTTGCAGCAGAGGAGAACATGGCCTTTGAAATTGATCGCCATGTTATCCATCGGCCAATCGCATTGGGCCTGAGGGTTCACATTCAAGACATCGGGTTCGACCAGGCCGCCCCGGTTGGCAAGAGGGGTTTCGCGGGAAAATATCCGGTATCTCATCCGGTTTTCAACATCGATATTTTTAAAGAGATACTCAAGAAGATCATTGAAAATTTTTGTAGGCCGCTTTCCATGCTGGGTGACACGGATTACTTTAATGTCGGCATCGACAAGGGCCGTATAGGTCTCGATATCGAGGAGATCGCCATTGGAGAGTATTTCGATATCAACCTTTGGAAGAACCTTTTTTATGCGTTTCATGAAATCGACAAGACGGAGGTCCATAAGCGGTTCATTGAAAAGGTGAGGGCGGATAATACCACTGTAGTTATATGCTGCAAGGTCGGCGAGAATTTTATCGAATACCTCTTCGGGAAGAGTTCCGCTACCCCGGTCGAATTCTTTTTTGTTTGAAGGACAATAGGGGCATGACCGATTACATCGTGAATCGGTTTCAATCTCCACAGAGTCGGGGAGGAGAAGGTTTTCTGAAGAAACCGGACCACGGGATCCGGCTGCCATCCGGGAAAGTTTATCATTGCAAACATTTTTCGGTAACACGCTTATACCCCTGTACGCTGTTGTATTTCAGGCATTTTCAACACCTGCTCCAGTGTGGGAAAAAAGGACAGTTCATCTAAAACACGAACTTTCTCCTGTCGAATAGCGTCAATCCGATTTTCCCATTCCTTGTTTTGTATACTCTTTTGAATTATGGCCGTACTTTTTTCATAATCATCAATATCGATTCTGATAAAAACCCGGTCATCGATAAAATCGGCAACATTCGGACAGCCCCAGTAAAAACAGAGGCATTCAGCAAGCACCGAATCGAGCAGTTTTTCGGTAAAATAATTACGTTCGATGCAATTCTCGGCTGCAATGGTATATTTATAGGGAAACATCCCGGTTTCTTTATCATGGAGTTCCTGAAACCCGAATCCGAAGTGATCGATCCGGATTTTTGATTTCAGGTATTCAAGAAATTGCAGCCGTTTGGTATGTCCCGGTAATTGGGGCCATGTTTTGTTCGATGTCACGGTTGAAAGTGTCTTTGATTTGACTATCCGGGCCTTTTTCAGGCCCTTGTAATCGCTGCTCAGCCACCAGTCGAATACGTTCCGGTGCGATTCCACATCGAAGACATAGAGAAAATTTTTCTTGTCGGGACGATAGAATTCACCCCATTCTTTTCTCAGGGGTTCGGGTTCCATCTGGAATATCAGTGTCCGGTCGGGATCGTAATACTCATCCTGCGGATAATTGAGGATTACATAATAATCGGGATCATGGTCACAGAGAATAATATCATTCCATGAATTACCATCCCGGGTCATTTTCCTGAATTTTTTGAGCATTGTTTCCCGGCTTTCGGGCCAGCCGTGAAGCAACTTCACTCGAATAGAACTCATTACCATGTCTCGAATGTATAAAAAACTGTTCGATGCTAATAAAAATACAACAATGTACCTCTAAAGGCGGAATAGGGGAGATAAAACATAAAAAAAACACCTGTCCCATCCGCTGATATGCGGTGTGACAGGTGTTTTTTATGGGAGAGCGTTTTTTACTCTATTTCCTGGAGTTCTTCCTGAAGTTTCTTGATTTCATCATCGAGTTCTTCGGCCTTTTCCCGTTCCTTCTGAATAGCCCGTTCTTCATGCGACGTACCCATCAGGCTTACCACTTTTGCAAGGGCATACTCGGCA
>WJLZ01000125.1 GCA_014728215.1 Chitinivibrionales bacterium | reverse complement strand
CTAAAAATTTGGGGGTAAAAGATTAAACTCAAAGCGATAAGGATTCTGAAATGAAGACTCGATTAAGTAAGAATATTTCGGCTACGAAGCTTAATAAGACGCTATGTATCACAAGCTTTATTCTGCTCATATTCCTGTTTACACTAGCAAGCTCTGGTGCTGAAAACATCCCATGGACCCAACGTCATTTTCACAATGTTCCAAGAATTGATGCACAATTAGCCTTCTCACTAGTTTTAAACGGGGTAAAAGTTTTAATTATTGGTACGCCAGCAAACATTCCATTCGAAAAAAGCCATGTTTGTGGTGCAATAAAAGTGATGCCGCATCAAATAACCAGAATAAACACCAAAAAGGTCCCAAAAGAAAACATCGTTCTGTGCTACTGAGATTGACCGGATGAAACAAACAGCGCCCGGGTGGCAGCTTGGTTCATCAAACATGGCAGAAAAGCGTTTGCTGTTATTGGAGGACTTAAGGCTATGTATGAAGCGGGTTTCCCCAAGTGCCCTTGAAATCGTTGGATAATTTCGGATCAAAAACGATTACCATTTTCTGGAGGATGATATCGGATTAAGACTAGAAATATTGGCATTCCATCGTATCGTTGCGGATGAACAACCTTATTTTATTCCACCGATGGCGTTGTCCTTAAAAACTTTTTCGAGGTTGATTAATTACCTTAGAAAATTCTACACGATCATAGGGTTGAATCAAATTATTCCTGTGATTGATGGTGATAGCTCAAAAAATGGAAGATTTCTGTGCTTGACATTTGATGACGGCTATCGTGATAATTTCGAAGTGGCGGTGCCGATTTTAAAGCGATTCGGCCTCCCAGCTACGTTCTTCGTGCCGGTACAGCAAATTGATCGGGAAGAGCCATATTGGTGGGACTATCTTTATGAGGTTTATCGGAATAACGTTGATGGCTTTCGATCATGGCTAAAAAGTGTAGATTCAAAATTGAGCCATATGATAGATCATGATCCTAAAGATCAAAGGATCAACCTTCCAAGAAACCTAGTCAGGCATCTCAATTGGTATAGTGACAAGGATCGGGAGCGATTCTTAGGAAAAATGAAATCCCACTTCGGGCCATATAGTGGAAGGCGTCAGCTCATGTCTTGGGCCGAACTCAATCGACTCTCAATGGAAGGGTTTTCGATCGGATCTCACTGTATTTCCCATATTCCGCTTACCGACCTGTCTAGTGATACAGCAAAAAAGGAGATATTCCTTTCCAAATTGATTCTTGAAAGAAGAATTAAAGCAACAGTGAAGGGCTTCTCCTATCCTCGCGGCAGCTATAAGACGAACCATGTTCGCATGGTTCAACAGGCAGGCTATTCGTATGCCGTTACTACTAAGTTCAGCAGTAATCGCAGAGATTGCAATCGCTTTACGCTGGCTCGGAGGAATGTATCCGATTTTTATGGTCTTCGGTCTCTAATACCTGTTGGCATGCACCTGTTGGAAACGACCGGTTGGCTCGATCCGCTGCTGACCAATAGACGGTAGGGGAGGGCGTTTTCGAAAAAACCATGTCAGTGAACAGAGATATATGCCTCAATCTCAAAAACATTTGCCTGGTTTCCCCCTTCCCGCCTCCGCAAGGGGGCATGGCGGTTCAGGCAGAAAAACTCATGGATTGCCTGAGGAAAGATGGTTTGAATGTCGCCACGGTCCGTACCAACCAGCCTCTCCCGGGTAAGCTAAAAAAAGTTCCGTTTTTGAGGACCTTATGGAATTTGACCGCATTCCTAATCCATCTCGACAAGGCGCTGAGAAAAACAGATACAGTCTATATTTTGAGTGGATTCTTGAATTTTTTTTTCTGGGTGACATTTCCCGCCATTGTGATGGCCCGAATATACGGTAAGAAAATCGTCATTAGCGCCAGAGGCGGAGGAGCAGGTGAATTCTTTCAGCGGTATGGGGTGCTTGTAAAAAAAATATTGCTACAAGCCGATGCCATCACAACTCCTTCAGGCTATCTGCAAGATGTATTTTGGAAGCATTATGGCATTCAAGTGGTGGTCGTTCCCAATATCGCAGATTTAAAACAATTTGGTTTTATAGAAAGAAAGTGTTTTCGGCCAAGGCTTTTGGTGACCCGAAGCCTGGAAGAAATATACGACGTGGGATGCGTGATTCGGGCTTTTCAACTCGTACAAGCGCGGTATCTCGATGCTGTGCTTGGAATCGCGGGTATCGGCACTCAGAAGGATAAGTTGAAATGTCTGGTCAAAGAATTCGGATTGGAAGATCAGGTGACGTTTTACGGAGAAGTCAACCACAGCCAAATGCAAAAATTATATAAAGAATACGATATTTTAGGCAATGCCTCGACGACGGATAATCTGCCCGGCACTATTCTGGAAGCATTCGCCAGTGGATTGGCCATCGTCACGACCAATGCTGGTGGTATTCCCCATATGATCCAGGATGGGATTACAGGCATTTTGGTTGATGTAGGCGATTGTCGAGGCTTGGCAGATCAAATTGTCCGTATTCTGGAGAACCCGGAGTTGGGCCGATCGCTTACTCGGAATGGACTGGCGGAATGCGACCGCTATTCATGGGATCATATCAGGCGAGCGCTAGTGCCTCTGTTGTGCTCATTGCAACGGTGATGTGATGCCACATAAAACGACTGTATTCATAACCATAGACACGGAGCATAGCATCGGGGGAGCATTCAGGGACCCGAATTTAAAGCCCGTGGGGAACGATCGCAGGATTTTTTACTATGTCGATTGAAAAGCGTATGGCATCCCACTGATTATGGACATCGCTGAGG
>WJLZ01000124.1 GCA_014728215.1 Chitinivibrionales bacterium | reverse complement strand
GGTTTAACGAATAGCCGGTTACCTTTGCGCCAAGCGTTGACAGCCACAAGCTCAGCCAGGAGCCTTTAAATCCGGTATGACCGGTGAGGAACACTTTTTTATTGTGCCAGAATTTTTTATCGATCATAAACTAATCTATATGATGCCATATTTAATAGAAAATACACCTTTCCCCCGTGGGCGGCACTGCGCAATTGCTTAATAATCAAAATATTAAGATTATAATTATACATATCTGTTCACCATTTGAACAAGCTTTTTGTTGAAAAGCCGATGCCGGATGCTGGTTTCTGGATGCCTGACAAAAGAGCCGGAAGTCGAAGATGATGCACTGAGAGACACATTGTGGCACACTGAGCTTGCGCTGCACTGCGCTTGTTGAAGTGTCGAAGTGTCGTTGACGGTAATTTATTACAGGGAAAGGGATTCCATCCCTGGGTTAAATCCCAAATTCCAAATCCAAAATTCGAATACTATGGAAATAATAGTATATCAGGAAAACGCTTGTTTGTAGCTATGCCGATAAATCTGCATAGGAAGAGTTTTGCCGGGAGGTTGTAGTGTTTGCAAAGCTGCTAAGCAGAAAATCATTCAGATGCTTCCCACCATCCACCTTTATCAGGCCCCTTTCGAACCAATTTATTCGCGCTTTTCAACTTTTCCAGGTCGCGTTTTATTGTTTTTTCGCTGACATTGCATGAAATGGCTAATTCCGGAATTGTCGCTTTGGGATTCTTTTTAAGAATTGCAATTATATGGCTGGAACGCTTTTCAGGGACATTTTCAGGGACATTTTCAGGGACATTTTCAGGGACATTTATAATTTTTCCGTAAATTGTTACACGAAAACCCTGTGCAATTTCCTCAAATAGAGGCGCCGGCAAGCCGGCATTTTTCGATCAGCAGCAATGCTTTTATCAGTCTTTCAAATGGTATGCATCTGTTATTTCCCAATACCCATTTTTGGCAGCTCCTTTTCTCTCTATTATATTGCGGTTTTTTAATTGCTGTAAATCGCGTAGAATGGTACGTTTGGAAACATTAATAATTTAAGCCAGGTTTGATGATGAAATCAAAGGCTGTTTTCTGATAATTTCAACGATTTTCATCCTTCTGCGCTCTGAATTATCGGTGACATTATCGGTGACACGTGCTTTTGCTATGGGATTTTTATTATAAACGGTTACTCTGAATCCGTGTCCAAAATTTTCAAAGAGGGGCTGTTTATATTCATTATCCGCAAACATTTTTATTATTCTGGATATGCCGGAACCATACTGTTCAATAATACCGGCATCCTTGAATAGTGATGCAATCTTTTTATTGCGAATATGCGAAGTGTAATGACCGGAAAGTAATTGATGTACGGTAAGTCCTTGCAGTAGACATCCGGGATTAAAAAATTCTATTCGGTCATTAAATACTTTTATTATTGAATCGCCGTGATCCTGATAATTCCGGTGGACAATCATATTAATAATAATTTCACGTAAAGCCTCAAGCGGATATTCCCACACCTCACTATGCTGCGGATTTCCTGTTATAACCAGTTTTTTGTTTATGTGTTTTTTTACAGCAGACATCGTTTCTTTAACTTGGCTGAATAAATCAGATCGAACAGTAATGTCGTCTTTAATAGTTATTTCATCGGCAAACAATCCAATCTGTATTGAGCATTTATATTGCTCTTGAGCGGTAAACAACAGAAAACACGCATGTGAAATATTCTCACTATTAATTAAGTCGTATTTTCTTAATACAGTTAGTGGATCATCAGTTATCGGGTTATCTCTAAATGAGTTGGCTCGTGCAATAAATTGATTAACTTTTTCAAGAGAAATGTGATTCAGGTTTTTATCAGAGCTTGGATAATTATCCCAGCTTGTGTTAGTTGTCTGCAAATAAAGGTCCGATATTTCCTGAAGACTCATTGTATGATTTGCGGTATTAATTCTTTTTAGATACTTTCCTTTATACGATACGGGTTTTACAGGATAGTCGGGAATTATTAGTTCAACATATATTCTTCCGGCACTTTTTTCTATATGTATATCCGGGAGAAGTGATGGCGTTGTAGATAGCTTGATTTGATTGATCCACTGCTGAACAGTTTCTTTACCAAGGGTTACTCCGACAGCTTTTCCAGAATCATCGATACCAAGATATACCGATCTGCCTTTCGCGTTTGCGAATGCACAGAGTGTTTCGATTGTTTCTTTATCGAATGCTGTTTTAAATTCTACGGTTGATGATTCTTTTCTGGGGAGCATGGATCGGTTTATCGGTTGTTCCTGCGGGTGCGGGACTTGATTTTTATAGCCCTTGGCAGTACCAGTGTTTGTACCAATCGGTTGTTCGGTTGCTCGGTTACTCGGTTATTCCCGCTCGGGCGGGATTTGAACTATTATAGCCTTTAGCTGTACCAATGTTTGTACCAATCGGTTGTTCGGTTACTCAGTTGACGGATTATCCCTTTTTTACAAGCTTTTCAACTGTATGTATGAAGGTGTGGTCAACGACAATTATAACTTCCCACTGACGACAATTAAAATTACCCATTATTTTTGTTAGTTTTGCTCCTCCTTTC
>WJLZ01000123.1 GCA_014728215.1 Chitinivibrionales bacterium | reverse complement strand
GATCAGATATTCGAAACTGAGCGACACATCCGTTGTTTCGGCTTCCAGAGGATTCGGGTTATCGAAATCAAAGGTACTTCCTGCAATAGTCTGCGATACATTACCGCTGATCGCACCGCTCAGGGGAGTTACCTGAGCGCGAAATACCCGGGTCAATATTTCCTGTTTCATGATATAGACCAACGTATCATATTCACTTTCCACCGACCAGAGTTCGCTGTATTTGTTGGTAATGGAATAGCCGTTTGTCTGAATATTGCGGGTCATGCTCGCCAGTTGATTGGGAGCCTGGGGTTTCAGAAAAACGGTAAAGGTCGTGGGAATCGTATCACCGGCGATATAATCTGTCTCATAGGGCGCCAGAGGGCCATCGGAAACCGATGCACTTCCGTCGGAAAGGAAAACGATAAATTGTCGTTGACGGTCAAAATCATTGGGATAATTGAGAGAATCCTTGATAAAGGCATCCCGGGCAGCCCAGAAAGCCAGAGAGATGTTGGTGCCCCCCGATTCATTCCGATCGGTAGTACGGGTGGTTTGACTGGTCATCCATTCACCGATTCTTCCATCGGTGTGGGAAAGCATATAACTCAACTTTTCGTAAACGGTTTCATTGTCGGGTAATACCGAATCCAGGGGCATCATGGGGAAATAGGAATCGTGCCAGTCGGTATTGTTTCGAAATATTTCATTGGTGGTAATTCGTTCGTAGATCTCATCGTCACGATCGTCGAATAACAGCCGGGTGCTGAAGGGAACCAATCCGACCCTGGCGCCGGGAACTTCGGCATAAATTTCTTTGAGAAGTTCGAGGGTCACCTTATGACGTTCGCCAAGTTTATCGTAGGCTGCCATACTTCCCGATTCATCAATAACAATCATGATCGAGGGAGTCACTTTCGCGGTTCCCCGCTGACTGACTTCGGGAAGACACACATGGACTTCCGGATCGAGTGCTACGGCCGACGACGGCACAAATATCTGTGCGCTGTCGAAGCTCCAGTGGCAAGTGTCAATTTTGAGGTGACAAACCTCATCCCCGAAAGAATGTGCAACCGACAAAAGTAAACCGGCAACAATAGCAATTAACTGTTGGCGCATAGTACCTCTCCTTATGTGGTAGATCCCGAATCCGGTTCTGCCGGAAAATCAGATATTAGTTTAATGTATATATCAATTGGAAACAACGTGTTTTGCTTAACCGTATAAATTCAGAAAATAGTACCTATCATGCTTTTACGGTGTTTAATCCCCTGCGAATAAAATTAATTATGGAAAGCCGGTATGCAAGGATAAAATGAGATTTTATGGATTGCTCTATTTATTATTTGAATTCTTTAATAAAAGTTATTAGACCTGTCCATGACAGGAATCAAAGGATATCCAACGATTCATTTCTTTATCTCACCCCTGTACCTGATCACCGTTTTCCGGGTATTAGCGACGAAATGCGGGGATAAATCCGGTTCATTCCGCCTCGATAACGGTCCGATTGAACATGTTGGCGCTTGCCCTCTTGTCCTTCCGCAATTTTCTCATGGACCCTCATGGCCTGAAGAACAAAGGCGTCGAGATTGGCTTCGATCAACTGCGGGAAAGGATTGCCGTCTGTTTCAATAGCCAGAAAGGGCAACGAATCCAGCGTATCGAATTTCCGGTTGCGTTGATTTGCCCAGGTCGCCATGCGGGATTTTCCTTTCATGGTCATTTCCTTTTTCAGCACCGCTTCCGCCATCCTTGAGGGCATACAGCCAAAGGGACCGATAGAAACAATGCCGCACGAATGATTGAGTATCTCCCGCATCGCTAGCCCGATAGTGAGAATGGTTTCACCCCTGAAATTTTCGTTGACAATGTGACGAACCCCGTCAATAGTAGTCTTGACATCGACCATCTCGAAACGGTACAGTCTCGATTTTGCCAGAAACGTTTTGATATGGCGTTCCCACCATTCCTGAGCATAGATAGTCAGTTTCATCTTGAGTTGATCGTTGAAAGTAAACTCCTTTTCCCCCAGCCCGTTGTCTACGACAAAATTTGCATAGCACATAAATTCGGACACGGGTGCCACCTTGACCATAAAACCGCGTTCTTCGAGAAAATCGACGACATTTTTTCTGGAGAATTCTTCACGCCGCACGAAGATCTCGCCAATAAGTGATACAACAGGCACTGTCGAGGGGTCTCTTTTCAGTGGTATTCGTGCCAGCCGACGGGCAACATTGTCGAGCAGTGTTGAAAGCCGTACTGAAAATTTACCTTCAAAATAGAGCATCAATTCCCGCCAGCATTTTTCGAGTTCTTTGGAGGCCGTTTTCCAATCTTTTGCAGTTACCCTGAGCGTGCTGCGAATTTCCGAGAAAACATCGGCAACAATAATCGCTTTCCATGCCCGCAACAGATTCCGGCTTCCCAGGCCGCCGTATCCGTTTTCATCGGTCATGGCCAGAACGGCAACATTCCGGATCCTGTTTTTTCCTATTAATTCATCGAGGCCCCTCCAGTATTGCCCCAGACGGCAGGGACCACCGCCGGTGGCCATAAAGAGCAATGTCACCATATCGGGATTTCGTTTTTTTTCGAGATAGCGAAGAAAGGAGCCGGTGGTGATTGCATAGGGAAGGCACTCTTTGCAGGTGGTATTTTTCATTCCGGTATTCAGCACTTCTTTATCGGGGAGAGGAAGGGCGCGGGCGTTGAGGCCGGATTTGCGCAATACCGCCGCCACCGCTTCGGTACTGTATTTCCCCATCGATGGAAGCAGTATTTCCACATGGGAATCATTAATCGGATAGGTGACACCGTCGGATGAAACCACCAGCAGATCTTTATTGTAGACCACCTGTGCCTGGTGGTACCCCGAATCAATCGAAGGGACGGCAGGCCCCTGAAGAAGACGATTTCCTTTGAATATGTCGAGTGCAGCCTCGATTCGTGTGTCAATACCGGCATCGGCGGTATGCTGATCGAGTTCGAGAGTCAAGGAGGGTTTTGCATTCATGAGATTGCGAAAAAAGGTAAGAAGAAAGGAATCGGGACCGCAGGAGAAGTTGGTAATATAGACCCCGAAAAGATTGTTTCTGAGTTTAACAAGCTGTGCTGCTTTCATAATTTTCTGTCCCATTGCCCAGAACATCTTTTTATGTACATGAAAGCCATCGGCAGGAAGCATATCGTGGGGAATAACCATGTATCCCCGTGATGCGATCTTGTGGGGAACCCCCATGTTTGCATCGGAAGCAAAGGAATTATAGGGCCGTCCGAAAAGAACAATCCCGAACGTATCATTGTGAGTATCGAGATATTCCAGTGCGGCCCTTCCCTGTTCCTGAAGGTCTCGTTCGAATGCCCGCTGCTTTTCGATAGCCTTCCTCAAGGCATTCCGTGCCGCGCTTTCACTGCATCCTATCCCTACCGCCATCCTGAGCAGCGCTTCGGTGGCCTCTTCATACCCGCCGCCCATTTTCAGAACCGGCGCAAGAATTTTTGTTGACGAACGTTCCAGTTCCCCGCGAAAAGTTGTCTTGAGATAATAGGGCTCCCCCTGCACGAAAACGCAGGCCCTGCTGAATGTCGGAACATTCTTGACCGGTAACTGCATTACCTGGGGAAGGAAAATATAATCGGGATTCTTGTTGAGCAGGTTGACAAAGGCACCGTGGGCAAGTTCTGCGGGAAGACAAAAAGCGGCTTCAGCCCGGGCCATTCCACCACGATCGATTTCATCGGGCATGATTATATCGAACCCGAGTTCGGAGAAAAAACCGGAATAGAACGGATAGAGCGAATAGGTCAGAAAGGACCGTGAAATCCCCACTGTCCGCCGGGTCGTTTCACCAACAGATAATCGAAACGGTGCTCCATACTTTTCAAAAAGTAATGACTGGCGCAGTGCAACAAGATCCATCGATTCGACGTCAACACGCTTTTTCAGCCGCAAATTATAATACTTGTCGCAGATACCGCCGAATGGATAGATCGAATCCCCGATTTTATAGCGGGCGATTTCGCATTTCCTGTCGCACTTTTCTTTGCCGCCTCCGCAGATAAAAGTGCCAATATTTACTGCCCGGCGGGATATGAGTTCTTCGAGATCAAACCTGCCCTCCTTTGCCGTACCACGATCGAGACGGTGGGAAACTTCAAGTGCAACCCCATAAGCACCCATCAAGCCCGGATCCGGAGGAACGATAATATTCGTTTTCATCAATGAAGCCATGGCGGCAGGCACCGCACGGTTATAACAGACCCCTCCCTGCATGAAAATTTTCTTCCCCACCGGTCGGGCCCCTTTGACCCGGTTGATATAGTTAAGACAGATCGAATATACCAGACCGGCCAGAATATCGTTCCGGCCGATTCCTTCCTGCGAGGCCCGTTTGATATCACTCGAGATAAAGGCTGCACATTGATCGGTAAAATTGGGCGGGGATTTTCCCTGAAGAGCAAAGGCGCCGATATCATTGGTAGCCACATTCAACGACTCACCGGCAGATTCTTCCAGAAAGGAACCGGTTCCGGCACTGCACGCCTCGTTCATGGCATAGTCGGATGCCACACCACCGGTAAGGTAGGTGTATTTGGCATCCTGACCGCCGATTTCAAAGATCGTATCGACGTCTTTATCGAAATGAAGCGCAGCCGCTGCATGAGCAATAATTTCATTAATGACAGTATCGGTGAGCGCATGTAACGATGTAATCTGCCTTCCAGAGCCGGTAACTCCCAGGCCGATTATGGTCACTTTTATGGTATCGAGCTGCTTGAGAATTGATGAATAGCATTGTACCGATGCTCTCACGGGATCACCGTTGGTACGGAGATAGACCGATGCTACCACCGCACGGTCTGCCTTTCGCATTAGCACAGCCTTGGTCGTGGTAGACCCGACATCCAGCCCCAGAATACAGATATCCCCCTCCCGGACCTTTTCCTGTGTGAACTCCTTGAATTCGACCATGGGAAGGAATTCGCCCAGGGGGACATGAACTCCAAATGATTGTCCCCTATCCAGTATGAGAGAATCGGGGTTTTGAGGGAAATTTTTGCATTCATTTTTTGACGCCCATACAGCTGCGCCATAGGCTTCGAACACATCGCCCCCCTCAGGGACCTCGACAGTGCGAAATCGCTCCTTAAGCACCTTAAGCAGCGCCGTATTGAGTGATCCGCCGCCGATCACTACCACATGCTCACTGGACATATCTTTTACCAACTCGGTTATCTTATTGGCCATCATGACACACAATCCGGCAGCGATATTTTCCCGTGGTTCGCCTTTATTGAGCGCGTGGGTACAATCACTCTTACAGAATACCGAACATCTCCCGGCAATACGATGCGGCGTGCCGCTGTTGGCGGCTTCAACGGCCTCCTCTACCGTCAACCCCATCCGGCGAACCTGCTGAAGGAAAAATTCACCGGTACCGGATGCACATTTATTGCCGGAATGGACCGATCCGATACTGCCGTCCTTCTCTATTTTGTAGACAAATTGCGACTCACCGCCCAAACTTATACAAAGATCGGGAAAGGTGCTCGGTAAAAAGGTGTGTGCAAGCGCGCATTCTATCGCCTCGGGTTCCGAAATCGAAGAAAGAGCCAGGGCATGACGGAAACTTCTTCCGGTAGCGGCAACACGATCGACAGTAGAAATGTCAATGCGCAAAAAAAGATTCTTCGCCGCATCCGAAGGGGCACCTTCATGGGGAATTCTCCAACTGGTTTTAATAGAGCTTTCACCGGCGACCGTCTCGAGAAGGACTGCCTGGACGGTCGTAGCGCCAAAACATATTCCAAGAGTTTTCATAGTATTACCGGCAATCATTTTGATTGTACTGGGATGAAAACAGATTAAAAAAATAGCCGCATCTGAAAACAAGAGGCACATAAACTTATTTTAACGGCATATCAAAATACGCTATTGTCCCATATTTCGCAACGTTGATAGAAAAGGGATACTGTCTACCATGTATAATCCAAAGGATCCAAAATCCCTCGAGAAATACTCATCGGCCATAACACTTTCCGATATGGAAGTCTTTATCTTTCCCGAACTCATGTACGCGCTGGTACTCGCCAACACCATGTCGCCACTTCCCTGGGCCTGGAGACAGGACTCATGGTTTGCGAAAATGAAAAAAATGTCCCCTTATCGTAAAGTTCTCCGTCTGAAACAATTCATTATGGACCGTTTCGTTTTCAACCTCGACCTTGACACCTGGGGCCTGACCACCAAAGAGCGGGAACTTGCTCGGTTCTCGGATTTTGTTGATGAAACAATACTTTCCCAGAGTAATGCCCTGTTCGGGTACGAAGGCGATAAATATTATTTCGATCTCGATATCCGGCGCCACTTCGGCCTCGACAAATACACATCGGATATCATCCCCTACTGGAAAACCGAAACCGTTGAGGCCATGGATGCTTTCCGGTACAAGGGAGAATATCCTACCGGTGCCGGTGAATGCGTCTCGCTGTCGACACTCTATGCAAGTGCCCTGTTTGTTGTTGCGGAAATTCCCCTCGAAAAAATCTACCTCATGGCCACGCCGCTCCATTCACAGAATTTTGTTGATATCAAGGAAGGTATCATTACCAATAACCGGCGGATTGTCACGAAAAATATGTGGTTCAACGGCACCGAACTATCGGCCAAGGCTCAACGTGCCCTGAGAAACGAACGGGTGACCGTCCTTATCAACAATGAAGGGTATATTCATACGATTTACGATGAAGCCACTCTTTCCCGGGAAAGTTATCAGAATTTCAGCAGTAAACTAATGGATTATCTGAAAACCGATATCAATTTTGATATTCTCGCCAATTTTCTCCGTCATAACACCGCCGCTCAGAAATGTTTCCAGTTTTCGCACCGATGTTGCGGGAAACCGCGGTTTATTGAAGCCGAGAAAGTGTTCCATTATGAGCACAGCAGCAAATCCCGGGCAAACGATGCCACCCGGACTGCATTGCTGCATGAGATCGATGAAGATGAGTTTTATACCGAACCGCTCGGTGACAGAGTCCTTTTAGATGAACTCGAATCTTTCTTCCAGGAGAAATCGGTATCGATCGATTCTCCCTACAATGTGGAAGAACTGAAAAAGCATCTCCACCACGGATGTTATAATGTTGATAAGTTTATCAAGGAACTTCTCGAATTCTCCAAGATCGACCCCCGCCTTCCCGGCACCGGCAAGCAGTGGATCGAACCCAACCCCATACGTCTTCAGAACGACTGGTCACGCGAGAAGATATTCGCAACCCTCGAATCGCTGCGCGCCGAAAATGAAATTGTCGATCTTGCCTTTATGGCCTACCGCGATATGGCCCGGTCGCCCTGGAAACCATTTTGTAAGGCCGCGCTGCAGCGTAACCCGGTATGTGTCACCCAAGCCCACCCCCTTGATATCGAGCAGGTTGCGCAAAAGCTGTCTTCCATGGAAAATTTTTCAATTTACGATTCCACCCGCATGGCGCAACCCGATGAAGTCTGGAATTTCGGGCGGGGTGACGGACTCGAAAAAGCGTTCTGCCTGATGACCATCGCCCATCAACGAATGCCGGAGGATCGAATTGCCCTTAAGGGCGACAAGGAAAAAGTGTGCGTGTGTATGCCCGATGGGAAGGAGTATCAATTCCAGACCTCCAAAGGCCTTGAATTGCCGAAGGAATCAGACTTTGAATTCTAAGCCTTTTTATCCTCTTTTACAAAAGACTCCCCAGCTTCTCTTGATCGTACTTGTCCTTGTTATACCGGTAATTATCCGGTAATTATATGGAACGGCATACCAACGGCGGTAGAAATAAAAAACCTGCTTGTCAGACTACTCCTCCCGGCCATCGCTATTGCTGCCGAAGAGTTATTATTACACCCGGGAGTTTGACCGGTATATCATATTGTTCTCTCCGGAAAAATATCGCACTCGCCCCCATATTATTGAATCTTTATTATAACCACTAACCCACGCACATGTAAATTTATGTAGTTTGAACCAGCCTCATATCCTCTCTCAGCGCCAACCGGCAGCAGCGTCGACCAGCTTCACGGGGAGACCTTGTTTTCTGAAGATTGAGCTTTGACAAAAGCCTTGGTTCTCCGCCAGACAATGAATGCATTTATATAGGGGAATGTCAAAAGAGCAGAGACAACCGGCCGGAGCAGGCGACTCAGGGAAGTTTTAAAGCGGATATCCCCTAATAGTTCTTCATGCTCCCGATCGAATATCGGTTCATAGGCAAGGAGAATCCGGTCGGGTCCTGGCGTGGTGAGGGCATGACGGAGACCGGTGGTGTAGCCGTATAATTTGCCTGCCAGAGAGGGATCCGATAGGGATACCTTTATACGCAGGCAAAGCTTTTCGAAAAATATGATCCGCAAGAGGTTATTCAGCAATCGATATACCCATCGTAGAACTTTATTTCGCAATTTTGTTTGTCTGAGGATAAAGAAATTTTTGTTTTTTTTGATCGAATCGATTTTCTCTTTTATACCTGCAAAGGGCCCTTTTTTTGTATTGGTTTTTTCCTGGGAGGTAGAGGTGCCCTCCTGTCTCTTTTTATTTTTTTCTTCTCCCGACAGCATTTCGGGAGGCTCCGCTTCTTCTCCAGCGCCGGCGGTAGATCCTTCTTCCAGACCATCACCCCCTGTTTCGGAATCTTCCCGGTCATTCTTTGGTTCCGAGAGAGGAGAGGGTGGTTCTTCGGGTGGTGGCGTTTTATGCAATGGTGGTGGAGGAGGCTTTGGCGTTACCCTTTCGACTGGTTCTGTTTCTTTATCCGACGGTTCTTCTTTACCGGAAGGATCTTTTGGAGCAGATGAATCCCCGGGTTCTTCCGGTTCCTCCCGTGAACTCCGTGGAAAAAGCTGATACCGTTTCAGGAGTCTCACCCACCAGGTTTGTGAACTCAGATCGTACATACCTTCCAGCACAAAGGGATGTAGCCAGTGGAAAGAGAGCCGGAGACACCGTACGGATTCGGTAAACCGGCAGGAGAATGAGACAACAAATGAAGCAAAGATAATGGTGATTGCCGCCATCAGAAGAATACCGGTTATAATTGCGAAAGTCCAGAGTATCATACACAGCAACAGCCCCGAATAATTTCCCGGGGAGAATATAATGAAATATATGTATTACCGACCGCGCCTGCTATGCGGATTCTTTGTTGTCGGCGTCCTCTTCTTTTTTAATAACCGGACCGTTTTCGGTTATCACCTGATCCATGGAGATGTCGTGATAATCAAAGGGCAGCGATGAATCGAGAATCTGGCACTGATAGGCAAGTCCTGCCAGAAAAGCGTTTCCTTTTAACTCCTGAAGGAACGTATCGTAATAATGCTTGCCCTGACCGAGGCGCCCCCCCTGCTTATCAAAAGTAACGCCGGGACAGAGGATAATCCGAAGATCGCTTTTTAAAAAATTGTCTCGAAGGTTCATGACAGGTTCCAGTATCCCGTATTCTCCCGGATGCAAATCTCTGTCAAAAATTTTGATTTCGGCAATACCGAGATCACACCGGGTTACCTTACAGTAAGGAATAACCACCCGTTTCCCTTCCCTGAGCATCTCTTCAATATATGGCTTTGTCTCCACTTCGACTCCGCTGTCAACATATACCATCACTGCAGGGGCATTGCGGTACTCGGGCAACATTTTGACATGTTCCCAGATCCGACGGGATTTTTCAGCCCTCTCTTCAGGTGACAGTTCCCGCCTTTTTTTACGCATCTCTTTTCGAATTTCTCTTTTTTTTACCACAGGTGAATCCGGGGATTCTAGTGGAGTCTTTACCGGACGGGATAAATCATCAAGTTCGCGCCTGACCTTATCACTGTAATGACGTGCCTTTGCCAGCAACGATGCTATTTCACGGATAAACCGGGGAAGTTCCTTTGATCCGAAAAAAACCAGAACAATGGCAACAACAACAAGTATCTCCGAAAAGCCCAAACCGGTTATCATGTACTTTTTTTCCCCTGCGCAAGAAATGAAACGCCAATGCTTATTCCGTAGAGCACAAGCAAAGGAACCACCAAAAAGGCCTGCGAAATAACATCAGGCGGCGTGAGAATCGCCGAGAGAATAAACATGACCACGATCGCATATCTAGTATTTTTTATCAGAAACTTGGGAGTCATCATCCCGATCTTTGTCAGCACAAAAGAAAGCACGGGCAGTTCGAAAACCGCACCGAAAGCAAGCGTTATTTTAAGGATAAAACCAATATACTCGTTCGATTTGAAATAGGGTTCCAGCACCCCGGCGCCGTAGCCGGCAAGAAATTTTAGCACATAGGGAAGAATGTAATAACTGAACCCGATTCCCAAAATGAAACAGAGCGTGGATACCACAACCGTGGGAAGGATTATAACTTTTTCTTTTTTATAAAGCCCTGGAGCGATGAATTTCCAGAATTGATAAAAAATAAAAGGTGATGCCGCAATAATACCGCCTGCGATGGCGATTTTTATGCTCAAAACAATAGCTTCAGCCGGAGAAGTAAAGATAATGCGTGGTCTGGGATTTGCATCCCGCAATGGATGGATCATGGCAAGATCAAATATGTCCCGCCAGAAAATTCCACAGGGAACGGCAAAAATCGCTACCGACGCAAAGGCTTTTATTATGCGCCAGCGAAGCTCTTCCAGGTGGTCCAGAAAGGACATCTCCCCCTGGTTCTCATTAACACTCATCTATTCTTTCTTATCGGATTGTTTCTCGTTGGATTCTCTGTTTTCTTCAATCATGGCACTATCTTCTTCAGACTGTGCCTTCTTAAACTCCTTAATTCCCTTTCCCAGACCGCCAGCAAGCTCGGGAATTTTCTTTGCACCAAAAAGCAAAACGACAATTATCAGAATTATTATCAGTTCCTGCGGACCAAACATGCCCATACGGGGCTCCCTTCATTGTATTTGAAAGTTCTTTGCATGCTCTTATCATAGCAAAAGTCTGTTGAATAAAAATATATTACAACTAACGCAATATTCATGCATTCCACATATTTACCGAGGCTTACATGGAAACAAATAACAAACTAAGGGTCATTTATGGTATTCATCCGGTTGAAGAACTCCTTGAAAAGCGGCCAGAGAGTATCGACCATGTCTATTTCGACAGCCAAAAGAGCAGCAGTACGCTTTTTTCACTGATGAAACAATGCAAAAAAATGAAAATTTCATACAGCAAAGCCCCGGAACAGAAACTTCAGTACCTCAGTAAATCCAAAAACCACCAGGGTATCGTTGCCCAATGCAGCGTGAAACCCTACTTGAGCACCGATCAATTGTACCAACTCCTGGAAAAAAAATCAACTCCCCCGATCCTTTTTCTTCCGGCATCAATAGAAGACCCCCGTAATCTGGGCTCGCTGGTCCGAACCTGTGTCGGTCTCGGGGTTGATGCCATGATTCTGGAACGGAAGAATACGGCGCCCCTGAGCGATACCGTCGCAAAAACCTCCGCTGGCATGCTCGAACATCTTCCGGTAGCAAAACCGCGAAATTGTGAAGGACTCATACAGGATCTGGTCCATAAGGGTTTTTCGGTTGTGGGTGCGGATATGCACGCCGAAAAAGTGCCGTCAAACGTCGATTTCACCAAACCGGTGGTCATTATCACCGGCGGCGAAAGCAAAGGAATCCCGCCCTATCTCCTGAAACTATGTACCGAAATGGTGCGCATACCCATGACACAGCAAGCACAATCATTCAATGTTTCGGTAGCCGGAGCACTGCTTCTGTACGAATGTATCAGGCAACGAGGCGGTGTAGGATGAGCTTACGAGCGCATGAGAGACGAAGAACGGGTGATCTATCAATCCAACTCAGTACAGACATAACCACAGAATGGATAATGAGTCATTTGGGGCAGCAATCGTGAGAGATCGGTAGTTCAGGAATGAGTCCAGGAGGGACATTATTCGAAACCGAAAAAATCATCCAGTTTTTCAACAACATCATCACCGGAAATAATCGAATCGCCATCACTTTTTTTCTTTTCCCCGGATTTCCCGGAAGCCTTTTCCGACTTATCGGATTGTGAAGAAATCGTACTTTCGGTCACAGGTTCATTCGCCGAATCAATAGCAGGAGTTTCCGTTTCTGCCTCGAAAACCGCATCCTCTTCTTCCTCTTGCGGCTCTTCCTGTGTTTCAACCCCTTCTGTTGCTGTCGACACAGCGGCGAAATCATCTTTTTTGCCGTCCTCTGATACCTCTTCCTTTTCAAAAACAGCTTCATCCTGTTTATCAGGGGAAGAAACGCTGCTCTCGCCGGGTTGACGGTCCGACAGCGCCGAACGGTCTATCGAAATGGTTTCCTGAAGGTCGTCTAAATCAACAAATTTCCCTTCAGGCTCGACATAGACATCCTTCTCCAGCTCTTCAGATGAAGCCTCTGCTTCTGAAGGTTCGAAAGATTCCGGACTTTCATGCTCGAAAGTCTCTGTATCCGCAGGTTCCAAAGTATCCGTATCGGCCAGCCCGGCCTCTTTAATTTCACTTGCTTCCTCTTCAGCAGTTTCCTCACGGGGCGAGCGTTCAGAGTGTACTGTTTTTTCATCGATTTCATCTGTATCCGATGATACCAGTGAAGCTTCGGTATCCTCTTCTTCAGCCACCGGTTCAGCCTGAAAAGCAGCCATATCGACCTGCGCACTTTTTTCCTCACCCCCCTCTTCCACTTCTTCAGAAGCGACACCGCTATCCCCGGCCTCCAAGGCAAATTCCTCAGAAACTTCAGGAGCAGGAGCAACCCGGTCCTCTCTTATATCAGCGGTCGTAGCATCTGCCATTTTTTCCTTTGAAGAAATATCATAGAGGAATTGCTTATACTGCTGAATAAGGTTTTCGACATACTTGACATAATAGCTCTCGAGGTGGTGTATGCTTTTCTTTAACACACTGTCAATCGATTGCAGCGATTTGCCGAACGATATTCTCAACGAATCAACAGAAAGATCGCCGAGATTATACGATGAGATCAGTTTTTCGAGTTCTGCATGCAATTCTCCAATATCTTTCATGGCGCTGTTCTTCTCTTTTGCCGCCTTAACAGCGTTTCTTTTATTCACTGATGATACAATAGCGAATAAAAGAGCCATTCCCGCGGCACCGATAATTACACCAAGAAGAAGGAACCCGATGTTGATTGTCATATCTTATTCCTTTCATATATTCAGCAAGTATATGAGCCTTTATGTATATATTATCACATTTTTCTAACGGAATATCAATAATATATAAAAATACAAGGGTGAATGAAGGATTTTTGGAAAATTTTTGTAATTTTGAAGTAATGAGGTTCAGGTCCGGTGGCTTCGAGAGCCTCAGCCACCGGAGGGGACAAGCATAAACCAACGGAGGAAAGCTCTGTTAGCCGGACACTGAGGCTCTCGAACAGACCGGTTTGTGATCTTAAATCACCAGCCTTTTCCGTACCGGCTGCTCATTGATTTTCAGGGTGCCGAAAATTTTATTCCGCAGGAGGATCATTTGAGATGAATCGTCATTTCGTCATTTCGTCATTTCGTCATTTCGTCATTTCGTCAT
>WJLZ01000122.1 GCA_014728215.1 Chitinivibrionales bacterium | reverse complement strand
GGCTTTGTCGGTCAGACTCATGGAGCCCAGCATCGAGTCGATACGCTGCTGCAGGGCCGGAGTGAGCTTGGGAATCATGCCATGGTCCTCTGTTGAATACTGATTAGTTGTTTTTATGTAATTTAATAAGAAATAGATTAAATTTGCTCTCAACTGTGTTTAGATTTTTCTCAAAATAGTATAAGCATAAGAACCGGTACCTGCGTTTGCACTTTGCGAGGTTGGGGAGACAGATAAAATATAAACGTGGCCGCTCTATGAATCCCGGCAATGAATTACGGAAGAACATGTTTGCGGATTATTGTCGATCCGTCAAACGCCTCCGCAGAAATCACAACAATTCCGCTCGCTCCGGACTGAGGCAGCATAAATAAGTGCCCTCCGCTACGCTGCAAACCGGTAATCAGTCGTCCATTCGAACTGAATACGGACACCCGCTTTAATCCCGATGCAGCCGATACGGTACGTCCTTGTATGTTTATGGTGCAAATTCCTTTTGAGACTACGGGTTGGTTAATGTGGTTACTCCTTCCCAGCCAGCCGGGTTCTTCGATGAAATCCGACGGCACCTCTATCCATAAACCGGGAAATATAAAACTGGCATCCGAGTCAAATGCGGTAGTATCGGTTGACTGAATGAGATCGGTGTAGCTTGAATCTTTCAAATTAATGAGTGTGATTCGCTCACGGCGTTCCACCGGAATCAAAAATGAAATGGCAGGATCCAGATACCGCCGGCGGTTTAGGATACTTGTAACTGCAAAGTATGGATGGTTTGACCATTCAGGATAACTCCACTCCCTTCCGATAATCTCGCCATTGCCTGCAGTTGCAGTATCGGCAGTCTGCGGGGCCGAGGGAATATCATAGTAGCGAAGAATGGTTGCGTCACTTTTCGAAATGAAAAGCCGCGTATGAAAATCCCACGGTCCTATAGCAGAGGTGCATTGACACTGGGCATACATAAGCCCGAAATCTACATACATGATCGCATCGGTGATAATCCGGGAGCTGCTCATTGAAGCGTTGCAGGTCTGTACCGTGTGCTGCAGCATTTGGCCGGTTGCGCTGGAACGTACCTGAAACGAATGGACTTCATACGGTACTTTTGACTGGTCCTGAAGATCCAGAATATGTGCGTAGGCATTATTCTCGGCGCTGCCGAGGTAGCGCTCATCGTAAGAGATGCCGCCGAAATACGAGCCGCCGTTGAACACCACTGTCTCACCGGATTCCACCGCACCATCGATTATTTTTTTTGCAGCAACTATCCCAGCCCCATCCCACGCATAACTTTTATTGTCGAGATGGTATCCTGCGGTGCTGTAGATCACGGTGGGGGTATCGAGCCTGCTGCGCATGAAACGCGGCACAAATCCATTGTCGGATTGCGACACCTGCATGGGTTGCCCATCATGGGCGAGGCGACATACCCAGGCGGTGCTTGGACTCAAGGTGGCGCCGTCCTGGGTGGTCTGCGTGGCATACGTCACCCAGTTGCCGTCGGGAGAGATTACCGGAATTGCAGCATCGGTAACAGCGGCAATTTTCCGTATCGAGGGCGCATTTTCCGTAAAATCAACGTAATACATGCTCCGGTTCCAGATAAAGACCAGCTTGACATTCGATGTACCGCATTCATCAACAAGCTGCTTGTGCGTGACGGCTATCACTGCGGGGATCTGACCAAAGCACCATGCAGCTACCCCCGCTGTCAGGAGCATAGTACAGATTACAGCCTTTTTCATATTATTTTCCTAGCGTCGATTTTATTGCTGCAATTGCATTTGGATTGATCCTGCGGCCGCCTGGATCAAATGCTTCACCCTGAGCATTGCATATTACCAGTCCAGTCCGGGCAACGGCAACAGTCAGTGCACCGGGGACTTTGGCGATGGAAACCGAAACAGGCCCCGGAGCATCGGCAGTAACTGCCTGCCCTTTGCTGAAGCTCTGTGGTCCTCCCGGACGTTGCTGTGAATAATCGACATTAAACGAAACATCAGAGTAAAGCGCAGTACCACTTTCGTAGGAGCGCATATACACTCTAACTCCGTTAAGTCCATTTGAAATATAGCTGTCTTTCATCCACCAGTATTGCTTCTCCGAGCCGTTGGCATTGCCGCTGCATTCGGATCCCAACTGGACACCGGTAACATTGATACATTTGCAGGTTGTGGAAACAACCCATGGGTATTCGAAAAAATACTGCGAATTTGCCGGTATGGACCCGTTCATTGTGCACTCGCGATTCCAGGGATCTGCATGTCCGACACGGGGATAATTATTATAATTCATTCCTTCAACCGCAAGCTTACATTCCAGCTCACCTTTCTGATTGTTCTTTGTTGTCCATTTGATCCACACGGTATCACCGAGGTAAAAAGTCGTGTTCTGATCGGGATAAAGTATTTCGCTGACAATGTTCTGCGACTGCAGCGGCAGGCTTGCAAAGAAAACCAGCGCCAGGTACAGATGTTTTTCCTTCAATTTTTTCATCATGACTCCTCCTATAGGTAATAGTTTATTGATGATTCTACTATTTGGTTTTGATCTCCGATATTCTGATACAATGTATTCCCCGCGCGATATTTGCCTGATCGATTTTTCGTATTTCCGTAGAATTGAACGATGCAATCACCTGGCCGCGAACATTGAATATTTCTACATAGGCCGATGCAGTGGGAAGGAGTCGCGCAATGTCATTGCCATTGACCAGTGCCGTTTTCATTTGATCGACCGTCTTCACTGCGGCGCGAGTATGTGCGAGAGTGCTTGCGGTAGCCTGTCCGCAGCCGCTCTTGCCGCTGCCACCGTATTCAATCGGGAAATCGCAGTTCAGGCCTATTTTGTCATACTCCATCTTTGTACGGTCAAAACCCGCTTGCCAGCTTACATTTTCTGAAGAACTCGGAGATCCGCCGGCATAGGGTTCGTCGACATTATCCCCTATTTCAATATTTGTAAATACTGATCCTCCTGATTCATCCATATAGATTCCCCGAGCAGTCTTTGCCACCCAATTGGTCTCAGAGGCGCCGCTGCTCTTAAGCGGCGCCTGACAGTAATCAACATATATCTGATTGTATATCGGCGTTCCTCCCTGCTGAAAAGCTTCAATAGCACCGCCTTCACCACTGTCAAGATTACTGTACTGAAGATCGAGGTAGGCAAACGTATTATCAGCCGCAAAAGCTTTGAACCGCGGCTCATCGAGCCCGGTAGAATAGGGCTTCATCGTTACCAGATAGCGCTGGCTGTAATAAATCTCGCAATAGGATACCTCATTATTATTTGAATTATGAAAAATGGTTCCGGACCCGTGACATACCTGCTGGGCTACATGATGAATTCTGCAGTTGGTGATTACATTGTATTTGCTTACATCACGGTCGGGCGTATCATTTGAAATCTGCACCCCGTAAATTCCCATATTTTTAATCAGGCACCCTTCAACTCTGTTGTGCTGTGCATATCCCATCATTACAATACCGCAGGTACCCGAATTGCTCAAATGACAATTTTTAAAGGTAATATGCTCGGTATTCCTCATATACACCATGCCATCCTGCGGTTCTTCACTGACAAACATCAGGGAATCTTCGAAATCGGAAGCCTCTATATGAAGTCCTTCAAATACAATGTTGCGAACGACATTTTGCTCCGATGATCCGATCACTGTAATAAGTCGTTTCCATTTCGGTGCAATTATTTCCTGGGCGGCAATCTCACCATCCATAGCCTGGTAATACAAGGTGTTTTCGGATACATCCAGGTGGAATTCCCCCGGAGCGTCAAGAAGAGCCAGAATGCCCTGGACAATATACCGGCTCCCGCTTTCAGTGTTTTCCCTGCTTATAAACCATGGAGTTTCAGGTGCGATAAGAATTTCATTCCCGGCAGCGTTGATACCAACGATATCATGTATCTGTCCTGCCCATGAAGCTCTGTCCGGTGCGGTGCAGTAAACTTCCGCATCAGCGATATCCCATCCGCTCGGATCGAAGTCTCCGGGACGGTAATACATCCGGTCCGCAGGCTTGGGAACCTCTCTCCAATCCGAAACACCCGGCCAGGCTCCGGCACGGAAATAATCGCCCCGGCAGAGGAAGTAGACCTTATCACTGAAATCTGCCTGGTTTGGTGTGCGCGCTTTCCAGGCTCGTTTGCTGTTTTCGTATAAAGTATTGAAATTCCAGTTTACCGATGTTTTATAAATGCTGCCTGAGTGCTGAACCCAGTTCGTTATCCGCTCACCACCGATAATCCGTGCGCTCCCGAGGCCATCAGCATTTTTAAAGATAACTCTAAATCCGTTTGTACCCGAATGCGCCTCGGTAAGCTCCAGCGGACTGGTAAGGTAGTAAGTGCCCGCTTTCACATAAACAATGATATCGCCGGTCATGTTCCCGCTTATCGCTGCGACCTTTTCAGCCGCCTCATTGATAGTTGCCAGCGGCTGACTTTCTGTGCCGTCATTGGCATCGCTTCCATTGGGCGCAACATAAAACGATTGCTGAATGCCGGCATAAGCAAGGCAAAAGCAAAACAGGGATATGATTATTGATCTGGACATTGGTAATCCCCCCTTCGGGTAACAGCTTTTTGATTATAATGCATGCTTTTTTGAATATTTTTCTGTTATTATGTTTATTTTTTTCTTATATTTTTTCACAAATCAATTTATTTAGCTCATATTTTCCATTTTCCACCAAATTAGCTTATTAGGGGAGGGGCTAATTAGAAGTATAATAATCGTTTTCTGAGGCAATATCAACACATTTTTTATTACACAGGTAACCTACTGTTATATTTTATTGCATTTATCTGGTCAATACATTTAAATTATTATCATTATGTTTCATTAATTCTCATTGTCAGATTGTTCATATGCAATATTCCTCAAATCGCATAACCTTTTGGCCGCCGACAATTATTTGCTTCTTCCTTGCCCTTCATTACATTATTTTATACATTATTTATAGAATTATGCTCGCCGAATGGGTTGTGAAAAATGAAAGAATCCGACGCAGTAAAAGACACCTTTTTTGTTGAATACCTCCATAATCTGAAACGGACATTGCCGGGCATTCCCCCGGTATTTGCAATCGGTCATATCCCGCAAAAAACCCATACAGTCGACCGAATCTGGCCTATTGGTGATGTTTCCTTTTCTTTTGTTACAGAAGGTAATGGTTTTATAGAAATCGACCGAAAACGACAGGAGGTGCAGGCGCCCTTTGTCCTGCTTGAAGTTCCCGGGTTCCATTATACCTACGGCCCCGATGATCACTGGAAAGAGACCTATATCCGCTATGTCATGACAAAAAAGGATATCTTTGCTCGCTGGGGCCTGAAAAGAAAAGATGATCTCATCTGGACAATACATAATCTTCCGACAACAACCATGTACCTTGAGTTGCTGCTCAAGCTGAGTTCAAAGCTTTTTATCCCGGGGGTTACAGACAAGATAGACCGTCATGCGGAAATGGCGATAATCGAAAGCCGCATCGCCGAGCACGAGCATCGTTTGACCGATGCGGAAAAGCGGATCCGTGAATCCGAGCAGTATATCCGGGACCATTATCAGGAACCGTTCAATCTGGAAAAACTGGCCTCGGAGTATGGTTTTTCCCTAGCCGGCTTTTTCAGGCACTGGAATAAATGCTTTTTCTCCACCCCGGCCAAGTTTATAACGAGTCTCCGGCTGGACAAAGCATCCCGCATGCTCACCCAGACCCGGGTCGATGTCAAGGAGATCGCCAACTATGTGGGAATCGATAATCCCCGCCACTTTGCCACCCTGTTCCGGAAGCGATTCGGGATTTCACCGACCGAGTACCGGAAGCGGTATACGCAATAAGGCAGAGGAAGTGGAGGCATTTTGGAGGTCGGCATTCTTTATCGCCCTGGTCCTCCACATTGTCTTCGATTCCTGAATAAGGAAAAGGGATTAGTTTCTGTATTCGAGCAAAACATGCCTTTGACGCGTATATGTCTATTGGTATAAGGGCACTCTGCTTTTATACAGAGCCCTGTATAACCTGGATGTATACACTTTTATTATTTTTATTGAACCGGTCCAGGCAATTATTACAGGTGAAAATGCACTATGCTTCGAATTGCCGGAGGATACCGTCGGGATTTCATCCATTTTAAATGCAAAAGGCCTTGCTTGTGAAAAAGATACAGTGTGTGACCTATCCTCGCAGCGGCCATCATTTATTAGCCGATCTGCTTATCTGCTATTATGCAAAAGATCCCCGGACATCGCTGAGCAGTCATGATCATTTCATAGCGGTTAACCGATTTCAATATTGCGAATATTTCAATCACTGCAAAACCGTTCCCTGCACCGATCACGAAACGACCTACCAAAAAAACCACGACATGCACCTGGATCAACCGGTTAATCCGGACTATAACTACATAATTCAATATCGCAATCCGCTTGAATCGCTGGTATCTTTTTTTACCGTAAGTTCGGTCGAACATTCATGGATAAAGGATGAAGGTGTTGAATCCTGGCAGAAGTTTTCAGAAGAGAATATTGTTTACTGGAAACAATTTGCGGAAAAGTGGCTTTCCCGAAAACAGCCGTTGAAAGCGCTGTATGTTAACTATGGCGACTTGCTGGCAAATCCTTCACAAAAACTGCAGGAAGTCATAGACTATCTCGAACCGGGGGCGCCAATTGATACTGTCTTAATCGATGCAATCGTAGATTCTAAACGAATTCACAAAAGAAACCATATTGCCGATTTCAAATATTTCGATTCATCTTTCTTTTCCTGTCTGGCAAAGAAAGTCGCGGGTGAGCTTGATGCTATCGGATTGACCGCAGAAGTCAATCAGAGTATTTTGCGGTAGCCGAATTCCTCAGCTTGCGCAAATTCGCTTCTGATATCGTGCTAAGGCCGGTGGTGTTTTTATGCTGATTACGATAAATTCCATATATAATAATTCCGGGTAATGAACGCAAACAATTTCAGACCAAAAACAGCAGGTTGCTTATTACACTCGATAATGCATCACAATAATCCATTCGGCGCGAAATTCGCGACTCAGATTCTACAGGAGGCAGCTATGAGATTATCAAAAATAAAAGTTCTCTGGCTTATTACGGCAGCATGCGCTGTGTCGTTTGCGCAAGATAATTACATGGAGCATGAGCTTCGCTACCAGGCGATTGTCAATGAATATCTGATTCCACCCGCACCGCTTGAGTACCAGCATGAAGGCGGCATGACCCAGTGTCGCAATGGCGACTTGATCAATGTATGGCAGGCATCGCATGAGGAATGGAAACAATGGGGCTTTGCCATGATGAGCCGTTTTGATGGTGAAAAATGGCAACAGCATCCTCAGGTGCTCGATGACGGTGAGAACAACTATATGCCGGTTCCATTCCAGCCGAAGAAAGACGGCGCTCCCCTGATTGTATATCTCCATTTGAACGGCCATTATATGGCAACCGAAACCTGGGTGCGCAGCTCAATCGATAACGGCTATACCTGGTCCGACCGTCAACTTACCTATACCAGCAATGACGGTTTGTTTGCGGGAAGAAACGGCAGTGTTGGGGCAGCTTTGCTGACTGCACCGCTCGAGTTGCCCGGTGGAGACCTGCTGAGTAATCATGTAACAAGATATACCAACACTCTGTATCAGGGATATATGGTCCGCATTCCGGGTAATAATATAACCGGCAATGAACCGGATGGCGATGCCTGGACCGTATCGACATTCGGCACCAATTCTCAGGAATTTATTCCCGGCCCTATCATGCCGCTGACCAGCAACGGAAACTACGATTATTCTCAATTGGCCTGCCATATCGGCTGGCCGCAGGGAATCGGCAATGTAACATACTCTACCGACGGCGGTACTAGCTGGGGCGACTATGTTGACTGCAACGCAGAGGGAGCAAGCCATGTGCATGGGACCGTTCTTGACGTCGATGGCGGGCCGCTGAAGGGATGGCATGTAATGGCCCGGACCGGCGGCATGTGGAGCGGGCGGCCGCGCGTGTTTGTCAATATCAGTCCTGATGGCATCAATTGGACAACAGCCCTGAAAATCGGAGAAAAGCACGGCAATGCCGGATTTCCCGAACGGGCTGCGCAGCATTGTATTCAGACAGAGGACCGAATGCTTCATGTTGGTGTCACCGGCCGCGGCGGTAAAGGAGTCTGGCATGTCGTGATCGATCCGGATGCACTCATTAACAACACCACACCTGCCGGCCCGGGTGTTGTGAATATCTGTGGCCCCTACCGTGAAGTACCCGAATCATTTGCCGATCAGGGCGGCGTGCCCATTACAGTCATGCGGACCGGCGGTAAAGACGGCCCTGCATCGGTTTCCCTGCGGACCGTTGACGGCTCCGCTGAAGCGGGCACTGATTACACCGCAACGACACATACATTTACCTGGGCCGACGGCGAAGATGGCGGACAGACAATACTGATTCCTGTTATAGATGACTCCGATCCTGAAGGATATGAGCATTTTGTGATTGAGCTTCATGATGCATCGGGGGCACAACTGGGCGGCGCGGCACAGATGCGGTGCCGCATAAACGATGATCGCGGCGGCGACCACAACCCGGGCGGCATCATTAACTTTACGCATGAAGAATTTTTCTCGCACGAAAACTGCATTACCGGAACCCTCTACCCGGTTGTAGCTCGTCGACGGTGGACCGGTAACACCGGCAATGTAACTGTAACGTACGCTACCAAAGATGGTACTGCTAAAGCCGGTGAAGATTATCAGGCGGTTTCCGGTATATTGGAAATAAACGACAAATATTCCGGCGAATGGGAAATTAATGTCCCGCTTATTGATGATAACGTGGCGGAGGGAGAAGAAACCTTTTCGATTGAGTTAACAGAAATAACATCCGACAGCGACGCAGTGATTGGCACGATCCGGGAAGCGGTCTGCAAAATAATCGATAATGAGAGCGGC